>JANXXV010000039.1 GCA_025350445.1 Bryobacteraceae bacterium
TCCCTTCTGCGCCTTCACTTGACTCAGGACCAGGTTGTTGTTCAGCAGATGAGCCGCTTGCAGTAGGCTGGACCGGTCAGAGGAGCCGTTGTCTTCGCGGTCCGTCTGGCCGAAGCACACCAGCAGGTCAGGCAGCGCGCCGGTTTCGCCGAAATCCAAATAGTGCGCCTGCATAATGTACTTGCCCTTGAGAGCTGTGTACTTGATGTTGTAATCCTGAAACACCCCGGTGGATTGCTGGACGGCATCCCAAAACTGCTCCGGACCCAACCGCCGCACGATGTGGCGGGCGAAGTAATCGTCGTACTTTTCCTCCCACTTGCGGCCGAATTCCCAGGAAAGCTGGTATGCGTTGGACTTCGTAATCAGCTTGAATAGGTACCGCAGATCGTAGTTATGCTTTACGAAGTCCTCAGCCAGCGCATTCAGCAGTTCGGGATGAGTCGGCTGGATGGTCCACGGCGCCGGTGGCGGATGGCTGGGGTCCTGGCGGTCCAGATCGAAGCCAAACGGCGGATCGACGATTCCGCGGCCCATGAACTCAGCCCAGAACAGATTCACCGCCGCTCTGGCAAACTGCGGGTCGGACGTCAACAAGCGGGCAAAAGCCGGCCGTTCCCGTTCTCCGGGCTGGGCTTTGTCCCCGTTCAGGATGAAAGCCGGGGTCACGTCGGCTTTGTAGCGGGGAACCCGCAGGCTGCTCTTGGTGGTAAGCGAATAGCCGCTATCGTAGTCCGTTCGCGGGGAGTACGCGGCCCCGACGTCTCTGACAATGAATTCCTGCTGCCGGCCAAACACGGGGCCGATGCTGGTCTTCCCGAAGAACGACGCCTGCCGCCAGAAATCGACGCGCTTCTTTTTCGAGAGCCAAAGATTGATCTTTTCCAGATGAGCGGCGCCGTTATGGCAGGAGATGCACTCCGTATTCACGCCGAGGAAAATCTTGGTGGACCAGACCGCGATCTCATCGCAGGTGTCCTCATGATTCATTCTGTAGCCGTCGCCTTCCATCACGCGGTTTCGGGAAAGGAAACTGGCGGGTCCGGTGGTCCAGTTGGAGAGGGCGTTGGAGGTGATCATGTCGCGCACGAAGTCGTCGTAGGGAATCCCAAGCTCCAGGACCTTATAAAGGTAGTTGTGGAAAGTGGGAATGCCCTGCTCATTCTGCGCGTTATTTCGAAACAGATCGCTAAAGAAGTAGGTCCAGCGGTCAAGGAACGGCTGCTCCTTGCGGCGGCTGACTCCTTCGGTTGGGAGCGCTGGAATCAATGAGTCGATGACGTTGTCGCGCTTCCCGGGATCGGTATTCCGGAGAAAACTGCGGACTTGCTCCGGAGTTGGCAGCCGCCCGGTGAGATCGAGCGTCACACGCCGCAGGAATTCCGTGTCGCTGGAGAGCGGGGCGTGGGGAACGCCGTCGCGCTGCATCTTATCGAAGATGTAGTTGTCGATGAAGTTCTTTCGGGCGATTTGGCCAAAGCAGGCGGAGCAGGCCGTCAACGAAAGGATCAAAAGAGTGCGTACAATCTGCGTCACCCGAACAGTGTCGCTTGATTCAGCGTCCCGGCACAAGTGTTCAGACCGTGAGGCGATGTTACGAAACGGAAGGTAAGTTAGTCTATTACTTCAAGAAATTACTTCAGAACAACGTGTGTCTCGTAGAACTGTGCCAAAGGCAGCACGCCATCGGCGCTGCAATGGACCACCATCTGGTAGGCGGGCGGGAAGCTGGAATACCCTTGGTTGCGCAGCCTGTCCCGAAAGTTGCGGAGATGGGTGGGTGAACTCATGAACTCGGCCGCGCCCACGGTGCAGGAGGAGTGGGAACCCGAGAAAATCATGACGCGGTGTTGAGTGCCCTGCGGGCCTTCGCCTGGGAGAACCGTCACCAGCCCGTAGCTCTGCATCATGCCACGGGCGTCTCTCTGGGTCACATAAGTGCGCGCCGGACCAACGATGGTTTCTTTCTGCATCTGCTCATCGTATTGCACACGGAACGCGCCGTTCGCCAACAACCGGTCAATCGAAGGCGAGTTCTCCGGCATGCCAATGAGAACCAGGCTGCGGTCCCGAAACATGCCTTCAGAGACGGACTTCTGGGGAAAGACCTGTGCCTTTCCGCCCGCCGATGTGATGGTGCGGAGCACCTCGGAGGCTCCGATTGCGTCTCCGAAGCGGGTGGAGGTATCCACAAACTCCAGATAGAGCTTCTTCTCGGGCGGCAACGAATAGTATTTTCTGTACCAGTCGTACACTGGCGGCGGGGCATCCACCGCCAGGTCGGACTCCAGAGGCGGGACGGTTCGGCCGCGAACCTGAAGGTGGCTGAAGCTGGCTACCGAAACCAGGACGCTGCCCGACTTGTCGAAGAGGGGACCCCAAGCTTCGGCAACCACACGGTCGGTCTTGGGGCCCACTAATTCGTGCGCCCAAACGCCAGCCAGAAACGCCAGCGTCAATCCGGCGGTCACGACGGCGGGAGTTCGCCATTTCGGCGCAGGCGCCGTCCGCGGCATCTCGGCTGGAGCGAGGGTTAGGGCGGGAGCTACGGTTAGAACCGGAGCGAGGGAACCATTTGTTTCCGGCGATTTGCGAATTACAAAGTGGGGACGGTAGCTACCCTTCAAGAAATCGATACGAATCGGCGCATCGGGCAATTCATGGGTATAAAGTTCTTCCAGTTTGGCCCGCAGGGCATGGGCTCTGCTGCGGACCGCGGAATCCTCGGTGGTGGTGTAATCCTGTGGACGCCCGAGCGCTTCCACGGCAATCCGGTATTCGGTAATCTGCTCGCCGCGGCCCTCGATTTCCATAGCGCAGACGTAGCGCAGGAATGCCCGTAACTGCTCTGAGCGGGCAAGAGTGCGGCTCTGGAGCACAAGTTGCAGAGCGCTCTGCTTGTCGGGATCGGACAGGGTGGGAGACGAATCCAACATGGACGGGTTTTATTCTATTGCATCCGCGTTTGCCGACGCAATGGCGCTTGCGATTGTGATACGCTCCGCAGGTGCGCATTCCCCTTACTTTTCTCATTGCAGTTCTCTATGCTGTCCCTGGCGGCGCGGCTAAGCTGGATATCTCGCAGATGCCGGAAGCGGAAATCAAAAAGGGTACGGCCATCCTCAGCGAAGGGCCGGATTTCCTGTGGGCGGTGGAAGCAGAAAAGCAACCCATCCTCTTTGTGGACGATCAACGCATTGGAACGCTGAAGCGCGCGTCCAAAAACGGGCTTTGGACTTATTCCGGAAAGTTGAAGACCGGCACATCCCACGGGTTCTACTACATGATCGACGGCAAACGTTTCGGCGGCCGGACCGACTTCCACGCCTATGGGCCAGACTCGTATTTGCAGCCCGGCGTTCCCAAAGGGAAACTCTCGGACAAGATGGTTCATACGAGCAAGATCTATGCGGGAATGCAGAGCGATTACTGGGTGTACACGCCCGCGCAGTACGAACCCAACACACCGGCCGCGCTGATGGTCTGGAACGATGGATATCAATTAGTGGAGCGCGACGGTGTCACCCGGGCGCAGAATGTCTTCGATAACCTTACTTATCGGAAGAAGATTCCGGTGATCGTTCATGTATTGGTTTCGCCGGGCAAGACCGGGGAGAAAGCGATGCGCAGCATTGAGTACGATGTGGTTTCCGATCGGTACGATCGATTCCTGAACGAAGAACTTCTGCCGGAAGTGTACGCCAAATACAACATCCGCCGTGACGGATACAGCCACGCCATTGCGGGGAACTCATCCGGCGGAATCTGCTCGTTCAATGCGGCCTGGTGGCATCCCGAGCAGTTCAGCCGGGTGCTTTCGCGCATCGGCACGTTCACCAGCATTCAATGGGAACCGGGCGTGATGGATGGCGGCAACATTTATCCATTTGCGGTGCGGAAGCAGCCTAAGCGGAATATCCGCGTGTGGTTGCAGGATGGGTCGGAAGACATGGAAAACGCCCACGGTAGCTGGCCGCTGCAGAATATTCAGATGGCGAACTCGCTGAAGTTCCGGGAATACGATTTCCACTTTGCATTTGGAAACGGCACGCATAACCATGCGCACGGCGAATCCCAGTTGCCGGAAGAGATGATGTGGCTCTGGCGGGATTACGATGCGGCCAAGACGGAGCAGGTGTACGAAATGGAAGCGGCGGAAAAAGCGAAGCCGCTGTTTCGGGTAAAGATTTATAACCGTGAATGACGGCCTAATCGATCTTGACCGGAAGCAGTATGTTCGGCGGGCTCATCTGTTCGTCAAACCCGATGCGGATTTCCGGGTTTGGGTCCAGGGTGTCGGGAAGTTTGAGGTTCACCTGGTAGAGTCCGGCAAAACCGGGCGTGACCCCTACGTAGTAAACCGAGCTTCGGTCCAGCAGCGTGCCGGCGATGCGCACACGGAACTCGGCGCTGCGCTGGATGGGATAGGCCATTGTGGGAAGTTGCCCGTCAGGAAGATTGCGGTCGGCGATGCCCAGTCCGGTTGCGTAAAGCACAACGATATCGCCGGGATGGGCGGGCTGATCCTTGCTGATGGTGCTGCCGTCGGGCCGGGTGCCCACGGCGAACTGGGTGTCGGCCTGGAACAGCGCGGGCGAAGCAGGGGTGAGGGTGAGTTTGACGGCGGGACCGTAGCGGCTGTCGAGGCCGATTTGCACGTCAACGGGTCCGGCAAGCAACGAGGCGGGGACCAGGAAATTGATTTGCGTGGGCGAAATGAAATACAGGTTTGCGTTTAGCTTGCCGACGAGGACTCGGACGCCCGTGCCGCTGAGGGTGGTGGGTAGAACTTGGCCGCGGAGATCTTCCGGGACGATGCCGCGCGTGACGTAGGCGAGGTCTGTGCCGTAGAGCGAGACTATGGTGTTCGGCGCGATGGGGCCGGCTTGATTGCTCGCCGCATTGACTATGCTGGATGCGGAGTAGGCCGGCGCCGGTACTCTTCGGCTTCCTTCGGCCCAGAGGACAGGCCCGGAGAGGAAGGCGGCCAGCAACCCGAAGGTCGCTCGCAACATTTAAGAAGACTTTATGACCCCAGTATAGCGGATTGCTGTACCGGGGTCATGGGGCGCTAACGTTGCACAGTGATGAAGATATTGCTCTGGGTGGTGGCGCCGTTCAGGGTTACCACCACGGAGGCATCCCCGTTGGGGAGGCTGTCCGGTATTTTGACATTAAATTGATAGAGACCAGCACTGCCGGGGCTAACGCCGGAGTAGACCGGGGTGACGGGAATATCGCCTATTCGGAGCGTCAGCGAAGCGGGTACGG
>JANXXV010000047.1 GCA_025350445.1 Bryobacteraceae bacterium
GCATTGAATGATGTGGTGGTGAACAAAGCCGCACTGGCTCGCATGATCGATCTGGATACATATGTCGACAAGCACTTCGTCTGCACCTTCAAGGCGGACGGCTTGATTGTGGCTACGCCCACCGGGTCGACGGCGTATTCGTTGTCGGCGGGCGGGCCGATTGTTTTTCCGACCGTGGCCGCGCTTTGTATCACGCCGATTTGCCCGCACATGCTGACGAACCGGCCGGTGATTGTGCCCGATGAAAGTGAGATTCAGATCGTATCGCTGGCGGACAACGAATCCGCTTATCTGACGGTGGATGGGCAGGTGGGTGAGCCGCTGATGCGTAACGATGTGGTGCTGTGCAAGCGATCGGAGCGATCGCTTTATTTGATTCGGCCGCCGAAAATGATGTTCTTCGATGTATTGCGGGAAAAACTGAGTTGGGGAGAGAGATGAAACGCTTATCGCTTACCGCGTGGATTTTTATCGCAATGGTGCTCGGCATTGCGTTGGGAATGGAAGCTCCAACAATTGCGGTGCAGTTGGCGCCGGTCAGTAATATTTTCCTGCGGCTGATCAAGTCCATCATCGCGCCACTGTTGTTCGGCACGCTGGTGGCGGGCATTGCCGGGACCGGCAGTGTGAAGGCGATGGGACGGATTGGCGCCAAGGCAATTCTCTATTTTGAAATCGCCACCACGATTGCCCTGTTTCTCGGTCTCGGGATGGTGAACCTGGTTCGCCCTGGAGATGGCCTCAAAATTGAGCGGACTACCGCGGAACTGAATGTGCCGAAGGCGTCGATGAAGGTAGGCGACATTCTGGAGCACACCTTCCCCACCAGCGTGTTCGATTCCATGGCGCGCGGCGATGTGCTGCAGTTGGTAGTCTTCTGCTTTCTGTTTGGGACGGCTTGCGCGGCAGTGGGAGCGGCGGCCAGACCGGTGGTGCATTTCGCGGAATCGGTGGCGGAGGTGATGTTCACATATACGAAATACGTAATGTATATGGCGCCGCTGGGGGTCGGCGCGGCCATTGCGGTTACGGTGGGCAGCAAGGGCATCGGCGTGCTGTTCAACTTGGGCAAGCTCGTTGCTACCCTTTATGGATCGCTACTCATTTTCGTCGTCTTCGTGTTGGGAGGCATCATCCTAATCACAAGAATTCCGATGAAGCGTTTCATCGCCGCGGTGCGGGAACCGTGGGTCATCGCATTCTCCACGGCATCGAGCGAGGCGGCGCTACCGCTGGCGATAAAGAACATGGAGAACTTCGGAGTTCCGAAACATATTGTGGCATTTGTGATTCCGACCGGTTATAGCTTCAATTTGGATGGGACTACGATGTACCTGGCGCTGGCATCGGTATTCATCGCTCAGGCTGCCGGTGTACAGATGGGGTTCGGCCAGCAGTTGATCATGATGTTGACGCTGATGCTTACCAGCAAGGGCGTTGCCGCGGTGCCGCGCGCGTCGCTGGTGATTCTGGCGGGTACGCTTACTACGTTCAATTTGCCACTGGAGGGTATCGCGGTGATTCTGGGTGTGGATGCCATTCTGGATATGGCCCGCACGTCGGTCAATGTTTTGGGGAACTGTCTTGCGTGCGCGGTGGTGGCGCGGTGGGAAGGTTATTCGTTTACCGAAGATGGGAGACAGAGGGAAGCCCTGTCTCCCCGGGAAGCTATACAGTAGCGGCGGTGAGGCCTGCCTTCAGATACCACGGCTTGGCGGGCTTGATGGCTTCATTCACAGCGTTGATGTTCTTCACGCCCTGATCGCTGAGCCAATCTTCCAGCGCTTTCACACCCTGCTTGGCGTACACCGGAATGGCTTCCTTCCAGGTGGCGCGTCCGCAGAGAACGCCGGAATAATCGGTGCCGGCTTCGGCGGCCATCCGCAATTCCTCAACAAACTGCGCATTGCCAACGCCCGCGCTGAGATAGATGAAGGGCTTGGTGGCAATGTCCGCGGCTTCGCGGAACAGGGCCTTGGCCTCTTCCTGCGTATAGGCCTTTTCGCCTTTGTATACCGAACTGCCTTCCACATAAACAGCGTTGATGGGTACTTCCACTTTCAGCATGTCTACGTTGTATTGCGGCTTGGAAAATTCGCGCATCGCACCCATCACTACTTGCGGTTTGACCTTGGCGTACGCCAGTGCCTTCTCGTCCGCGCCTTTGGAATCGTAGCCGATGAATTCCAGGAAGAACGGAATCTCGTAGTATTCGCACTCGGCGCCGATGCGCTCTACGAATGCATGCTTGATGTCGTTGATCTCCGCGCTGTCGAACGGAGTGTAGTAGATCAGGATTTTCACTGCGTCCGCGCCCCAATCGACAATGCGCTTCGCGGAAACGTGGGGAAGCAGATCAGGCAGGCGGCCCGGCTGTGTATTGTCATATCCCGTGGCTTCATAGGCTAGAAGCAGGCCGGCGTTTTTGCTGCGGGCCTTGGATGCCTCGATACCGAATTCAGGGTCCAACAAGATGGCGCTGGCGTGCGGCGTCAGAACCTTGGTGACCGCGGTTTTGAATTCGGACATCATCTCCGGCGTAACGCTTTTGGCGTCGATGCCTTTGGCCGCGGCGATGGATTTTTGCAAACTGCCGCGCTGATCCATGGCGGCCGCGGCGATGACTCCGCGGTCATTGGCGAGTTGCTTCATGTGTCGCAGCTTGCCTGCGGATAGGCTCATTGGTTCATAGCTCCTTGTTGGTGGAATTCTTTCTATTATAGTCCGCCGGTGCGGCGGAAGTAAGCTTTCGCGCGGGCCACATCTTTGAAGATTTGGGTCTTCAGCGCCTGCGGCGAATCGAACTTTCGCTCGTCGCGGACGCGGCGGAGGAATTCGACTTGGATGCGGCGTGGAGTTGGTGCTTCCAGCGGGGACAGGAGGAAAGTCTCCACGGTCAGGCGGTCACCGTCGAACGTGGGCCGGTAGCCGACATTGGTGATCGATGGCCAGTTTCGCGCGGCTTCGAGATCGGTGGTCCGCGTAATGTAGACCCCTACCGCGGGAAGAATTTCAGACTCCGTGTGGAGGTTCAGCGTGGGGACGGTTTGCTTCGACCCGACGCCGTGGCCGCTGACGACATCCCCTTCGACAGCATATGGGCGGCCCAGCAGCCGGCACGCCATGGAGACTGCGCCATCGTCTATGAGTTTTCGCACCTCGCTACTCGAAACCATGCGCCCGCGCATCTCTACGCCGCCGATGATTTCCGTAGTGAAGCCGCATTCCACGGCTAGTTGTTGCAGCAGTTCGGTATCCCCGGAAGCGCGATTACCGAAGCGGAAATTTGCGCCCACCATTACCGCCTTTGCATTCAGTTTGGCTACCAGGATTTGCTTGACGAAATCGAGAGCGCTCAATTGGGAGAACGCGGCGTCGAAGGGCAGGACGAACACCTGCTCTATACCTTCTTTCTGAAGTAGGCCGAGGCGCTGTTCCGGAGTGGATAGCAGGCGCGGCGCGCGTGACGGTGCGACGATTTTTGTTGGATGAGGATCAAACGTCAAGACGGACGGAGTCAATCTAAGTTCCGCCGCCAATTCCACCACGCGGCGCAAAATTCGCCGGTGTCCTTCGTGTACTCCGTCAAAGTTGCCGATGGTTAAAGCGCAGGGTACGGCATCCGGACCGATTTCCGCAAGACTATAGTAAATACGAAACATCTACGGCATTTCTCCGACGGTGATGTCAAGCCCGTCGTAGGCCAACCGCACGTTCGGAGGCAGTTGGCTCTCTGCCCGCCTGTGTTGCAGATCATGACAAATGTGCGTGAAATAGGCTCGGCGTGGAGCGAGCATCTCTACATATTCCAGCGATCGCTCCACGGTGGAATGCGTGGGATGCGGCTTGTATCGCAGTGCATCAAGGAACAGGACATCCAGACCGCGCAGCAGATTCAGAGACGATTCGGGAATCTCGCTGTGATCGGTGAGATAGGCGGCGTCACCGAAACGAAATCCGTAGATGGTGGCTTTACCGTGGATGACCGGAATGGGCGTGAATCGTAGACCGAACAGGTCGAACGGTTCGCCCGTAAGGACGGTAGCATCCAGCTTTGGTAGCGCCGTCGCCGCACCCAAGTTGTCGCGAAAGATATAGCGGAAACTGGTTTTGATCGCTTCGAGTGTGTCTTCGGCGGCGAAGATCGGAATGATTTCCCGCTGCTTGAAATTGAATGGGCGGACATCGTCCAATCCCATAATGTGATCGGCGTGCGAATGGGTGAAGAGGATCGCGTCCAGGCGTTCGATTTTGGCACGCAGCGCTTGCTGCCGGAAGTCCGGCGTGGTGTCTATCAGCACGCCGCGGCCGTCATAGCGAATGAGGATAGAGGGCCGCAGACGCTTGTCGCGCGAATCGTCCGACATGCAGACTTTGCAATCGCAGCCAATGGTGGGTACGCCGACGCTGGTCCCGGAACCCAGGACCGTAATACGCAGTCCGGACATCTACTGCCTGTTGCCCGCTTCCATCACCTGAACGTAGCGGAAACGGAGTTCCGTTAGTGAATTCTCGATCAAGCGCTGTTCTTCGAAGGACAAATTCCCTCTAGTCTTTTCCTGAAACATTGCCAGCAGATCGATGGAGTGGCGAGCGACACGGAAATCGGGTTTGGGGCGGTCGGCATCGTCGCCATAGTGCACCAGGCCAAGATGCAACTCGGCCTGCATCTTCATGGACAGCACGAAGAATTCAAAAGTGGCGGGTGGAAGTGGTTGCTCGTTTTCAATTTCAGATTCGCTCATCAGTTATAGTTTACATTCCAGGAACAGTGCGCCGGGGACAGGGTTTTCGTAGTACGGTTCGATGGGCTGAAACCCCAACGATTCGTACATTTGGATTGCTGCCGCCATGGAGGGCAATGTGTCGAGGCGGATGGTCGCATAGCCTAACAACTTTGCCTTCGCCATGATTGCCATCACCAGCATGCGGCCTGCGCCGGTACCGCGATAGTCAGGCGAAATGAAAAGGCGCTTCATCTCGCAGGCCAGATTTTGCAGGGGCCGCAGCGCTACGCAACCTCCGGGGAAGCCGTCGAATTCAGCCAGGAGCAGACAGCCTGCCGGCGGTGCGTTGGCTCCGGGCAAACCGGCTAATTCCTGTTCGAAGTTCTGGAAACGCAAACTGATTCCCAGTGATTTCGCGTAGGCCAGGAACAGCCGGTGTATCGCGTCCAGGTCTTCGCGCGTTGTTGCTTCCCTTATTCGCAGAGATGCCATTTCTGCCTATGTTACTCTGAAAAATCAAAGTGTTACGCCTTCCAAATCTTTCCCATGACTTCTGAATCGGCTGGTGAGAAGTTTGAACGGCTAGTGGCCATTATGGCGCGGCTGCGTGCGCCGGGTGGCTGCCCTTGGGACCGGGAACAATCCTTCGATACCATCAAGCCTTATCTACTGGAAGAGACCTATGAAGTGATGGAGGCAATCGACGCGCGCGATTGGCCGGAGCTTGCCGAAGAGTTGGGCGACCTGATGCTGCAGCCGGTATTTTTTGCACAGATGGCTTCAGAAGAAGGGCGGTTCCGGATAGAGGATTCGCTCGATGCGATCAATCAAAAACTGATCCGGCGCCACCCGCACATTTTCGGCGATTCGAAGGCCGACACTGCCGGTGAAGTATTGAAGCGCTGGAACGAGATCAAGCTGGAAGAGAAGAAGGCCAAGAAGCGGGAACCGAAGCTGTTGCTGGAATCGATACCCGCGGCGATGCCGGCACTGGTGGAGGCGCAACAGATCAGTTCCCGCGCGGCGGATGTTGGCTTCGACTGGCAGAATGCCGGGCAGGTGCTGGACAAGCTGGACGAAGAATTGAAAGAGCTGGCCGAGGCCCGCGTTTCATCGACGCAGGAAGAAATTGAGGGTGAGGTCGGCGACCTGTTTTTTGTGTTGGTGAATCTGGCGCGATTTCTGAAAGTGGACCCCGAACAAGCGCTGCGTAAGACGAACCGCAAATTCCGTAATCGCTTTGGGCACGTGGAGCGCGGGCTGGCATCCAAGGGGAAAACTTTGCGCGAATCATCGGTTGCGGAAATGGAAGAGCTTTGGCAAGAGGCAAAGAGTAAAGAATGATCGAAGTTCATGAACTGACCCAGCAATCCGATCTGGAGCACGTTGTCAGCCTGCAGAGAGAGATTTGGGGGTTTTCAGATGTCGATTTGCTTCCCGTCCGGTTGTTTGTAGTCGCCGGAAAAATTGGCGGGCAAGTCCTGGGTGCATTTGACGGCGGCCGCATGATCGGCTTCTGTATCTGCATCCCTGGTTTGAAGCCCGGCGGGGCAGGTTTTCTGCACAGCAACATGATGGGTGTGGTGGCGGATTACCGCAATCGCGGAGTAGGAAGGCTGCTAAAAACACAGCAGAGGATGGATGCGTTGACTCGCGGTGTCGAACTGATCGAGTGGACATTCGATCCGCTGGAGATCAAGAACGCGTTCTTCAATATTGAACGATTGGGCGTGGTGGTGCGGCGCTATGTTTTGAATCAATACGGCACTTCGTCCAGCCATTTGCATGGCGGACTGCCGACGGACCGTTGCGTAGCCGAATGGCATATCGGCAGCCCGCGGGTGGAGATTGTGCTGGAGTGCCGTGTCCCTCCCCGGCATGAGATTCTGGGACGGATTTCGGTGCCGGTGGAAGTTGAAGAGCTACGCAAGTCGGACCCGAAACGTGCGCGGGAAATTCAGCTCTCGGTGAGTGAACAATTCCTGCTGCATTTTGAAAAAGGTCATGCTGTCGTCGGCTTTGAAAAGTCCGAGCAGGCCGGAACGTACCTATTAGGTCCATGGGAATCAAAGTAGATC
>JANXXV010000054.1 GCA_025350445.1 Bryobacteraceae bacterium
TCCATGCGATTCGACGGCAGACTGTAGAAATACGTGGTGTAGTCCGATGCGGTCCCGGCGTTAAATCCAACGCCGCCGTTCTCATTGATCACGCGAATGTAAGCATTCTGATCCACATACCCATTCGCCTTCGCGATCGCCGCATTCAACTCCGCTTCCAGTTGCCGCACTCTCGCGGCATTGGCCGCCGCGGCCTTCCAACGCTCCTCGTCCAACTTGTCGTAGGCCACCTCCACCGCGGCCAGCGCCTTTTGCTCTTCCGGCCAATTGGTGGTGCCCAGCGATGTGGTGCCCTTTCCAATCATGTGCTCGAACATATGGGCCATGCTGCTTTCACCGGCCGGATCGTCCACCGTTCCCGCGTTCACCAGGGAGTGGAATGCCACCACCGGCGCATCGTGCCGCTCCATCACAATGAAGTGGAACCCGTTCACCAGAGTAAACTCAGTAACCTTCTTCTCGAAGTCCTTCAAGCTCTGCGCCTGGACGAGCAACGGAAGCAGCCATAACAAGAACATTCTGCGAACCACTCGGGTCTCCTGTCGATGCGGGAAGTTGTTCCTTCTATGCTACGACGCGCCACACGGTTTGTTGGTGTCGAATGCACCAAAAAAAGGACCGGCCCGAAGACCGGTCCTGCAAGTTGTATCCACCCTCGCGTTGTTTCAAAGGTGTTTAGTGCGGGTTGGTGTTCCTGAACCGCACGGTTACGGTGGTGCTGTCCTGCTGGCCGGCCGCGTTGCGCACGGTCAACTTGAAGATGTAATCTCCCAGAAGTCCACCCAGCTGCACTCTGGTTACCGCCTGTCCTTGATCGAGAATCGCCGCTCCAGTGCTCAGCGGCTCCCAGAAGTAGGTCAACGGACCGCCCGTCGGATTTACCGACGGCGACGCATCCAGATTCACTTGCCGGTAGATGGTCTCAACGGTCGACGGTCCGCTGATGATCGCCGTCGGCGGCACTGCCGGTGTAACAGTTACCGCGATGGAACACGTCGCGGTGGTATTGTTCGCACCCGTCGCCGTCACCGTGTAGGTGGTGTTTCCGGTAGGATTCACCGTCACCGGGCCAGTGAGTGTAGCGCCCGTTACTCCGCTAATCGAAATCCCGGTGGCGTTGGTCGCCGTATAGGATAGAACCACAGGATCGCCCGGCTTGGCCGTTGTGGACGGCGACGCCGTGCAAGCTGTCAGTCCGACCGCAGTCACAGGCGGTGCTTTCGTAACGGTCACAGTAGCGTTCGCCGTCGACGAACCTGTCTTGTTGGTCGCCGTTAATACATACGTGATAGTCTCAGGCGGACGAACATCCTGAGAGCCATTCAGTTGGACGGCGCCGAGCGTGCTTATGGAAACGCTGGTAGCGTTCTCTACAGTCCAGGTAAGCGTGGAAGCCTGGCCCTGTTGAATAGTCGTCGGGTTGGCGGTAAAGTTTATGACGCGGGGAACCGGCACCGTGGTAACCGCAACCGTCACACCGCAGGTAACCGGCCCGCGGCCATTAGTCGCCGTCAGCGTGTAAGTGGTGGTCTCAGTCGGGCTGACAACTCTCGATCCGTTGCCCGGCACGGTGCCAATCCCGGGGCTGATCGATACACTGTCGGCATTCGACGTCGAGTAGTTAATCGTCGCGCTCTCGCCAAGCATGATGTTCGCCGGAGAAACACTGCACGAAAGGAATTGCGCCGCCGGCAGTTCTTCCACCGTAATGGTGGTTGTAGCCGTGGCTTGACTCACGCTGTTACGAGCGGTCAAAGTGTATTGCGTGGTCTTAGTAGGCGTCACGGCTCTGGTGCCATTCTTGGCATCGACCGTGCCGAGGCTGCTGATGATCACCGAATCCGCATTCAAAACCTGCCAGTCGATAGTGGATGACTGGCCGGGCTTGATGTTGGTCGGGCTCGCCTGGAAGCGAATGATCTGCACCTGCTTCTGAACTACCGGTTGCAGGGTGGTAACGGAAGTTCGCGCAATACCCTGCAGGCCCTTGTCGTTCTTCACCGTTAGGCGGAACGCATAACTCTGGGCCGCTGCGGCCGGGAACGTGGCGATTGCTGAAGTCATTCCGGATATCGAAACGGCAGGTCCTGCAATCTGGCTCCATTGATAAGTGATGGGGTTGCCATCCGGATCATACGAACCGCTGCCATTCAAAGTAACCGTGCCCGCTGCGATGCCCAGTTGATCCGGCCCCGCATCGGCTATCGGAGGTTGGTTCGCGCCAACTTGTACGCGGCGCGTCAACACTTCATAACGGACGCGTGGAATATCCACCGGTACCGCGTGTTGAATTCCGTTGTAGCCCTCCAGGTAATCCTTCGGATGCATGAAGTTTCCGAACTGGAATCCGGCAACCACGCGGCCGTTGTTGTTCCGGCCTACAAAGGTTTCGTTCATTCCGCCTTCCAGTGTGAACGCGAAGCGCTCGCTCAACGGGAATACAAACCGCAGAGTACCGCCCGGACGGTCCGCGCCGCCACGGCTCTTTAAATACCCGAAGTTGCCTTCCAGGTAGTTATTCTTATTCAGGCCGACCGTGGTGCTGGCGCCGATCTGATCCACGATGCTGAGATAGGTCTGGTCAAACAGACTCCTCGACACCAAGCCGTTGATGACCGCGTTGGTCTGGTTCATCATAGCGCTGTTCATAAAGCCCTTCGATCCGAAGAGACCCGCTTTACCGCGCGTAAACAAGTAGTCGATTGTGAACGATGCCTGGCCTAGATTTCCGCCATTCTGCATGCCGCTCATATCCACATGCTTGAAACTGGCGAACATGCCCGCTTGCGCCCGAGGAATGAATCGGTCCACGATACCAACATCGAACTGCCCTTCCTTACGTCCCTTGAAGCCCATATATTCGCCCTGGGCTTGAATGGCAAACTGTTCCTTAAACGGTGCGAAATAGCGTCCGCGTCCGCTAAAGGTCAAATCGCCATTTCCGTCCACGCCGGCGTTAATTCCAACAATCGCGAACCGCGGCATTCTCGCTTTCTCGATCTGTTCCGCGGTGCGCGTATCCACGATTGATGCCGTCTCGCCGCTGGTCAGCGGTTTTGGCATACCCTTCACGTAAGCGTCCAGCTCGCCCTGGGCTTTACGAAGATCGCCAAGCTCTTTCTTGAGCGCATCGTTTTCGCCCTTCATGCCGCGCAACATATCGGCGATTTCATCCAGCTTATCCAGCCGTTTCAAAATGTCGTCGCAGCATTTCTTACTCATCCCCGGATCGGCCGCCATGGCAACGATCGCGTCGCCGATGGTGCCGGCGCTGATGATCTTGCCTTGCCCGTCCGTCACCGTCAACATCACGCGGCGGTTCATGAACCGGCCGTCTTTATTGCCGTTATCCACCTTGGGATTCCGTTTGCCAAGCGTGACCGTGGAGAGCTGTGCCGGGGCTGCGCCGTACTTCACTAGAAACGCCTTCACCGCGTCGGCGCGCTTCTGCCCCAGCTTCTCGTTGTAGTTGTTCGAACCGATCTTATCCGCGTTACCTTCGATCTTGACTTTGTAATCGCCGTGCTTTTGCAGTAGATCCGCCAAGCGCAACAAGCTTGGATATCCGTCGGCTAATACAGCCGAATTGAACTCAAAATTGATCTCTTCCCAGTCATCTTTGGATGCGGTAGTATTCAATCCCTGCGAATACAGGCTGGAACCAAATATGGAGAAGAGAAAAAGTACTGTGGCGTAGCGCCTCATAGAAACTCCCCCTCTGTCATTTGTCGACTTGCATGTGAATCGCACGGCCCCAAAGCTCGCAGCCGCCCGATCTGTTTTCAGGATACACTAACTCGTTCATAAGACTCCCCAAACGGTTTAAGGTTTCAGCTATACTTTGAGTGGCGGATAACTGGCTTGCCGGGCAGGTAGTCGCTCGCTTCGGCGGGAGGAAAGTCCGGTCTCCATAGGGCGGCATGCCGGCTAACGGCCGGGGGTTCTCGTGGGAACGCGGGGGCTACGGATAGTGCAACAGAGAATATACCGCCGTTTAATGGTAAGGCAACTTACTGATTAGGCGGTAAGGGTGAAAAGGTGCGGTAAGAGCGCACCGCGTCCGGAGTAATTCGGATGGCAGTGAAAACCCCATGCGGAGCAAGACCAAATAGGGGAGAAGGAGCGGCCCGCTCCGTAAAACTTCCGGGTAGGTTGCTAGAGCCGGGCAGTAATGTCCGGCCCAGACGAATGACTACCGCCTCCAAAAGAGGTACAGAAACCGGCTTATAGCCCGGCAGGTCAGTTGCCGCTTTTTTAGAGTCAGATTGTCAGTAGAGG
>JANXXV010000069.1 GCA_025350445.1 Bryobacteraceae bacterium
CAACAACGTAGCTCAATCCACACGCCTGCTGAGCGGGTGGGGGTTGAAGTTTTTCGACTATGACAACGACGGTACAGTCGATCTGATCCTCTCGAACGGCCATCCTGACGACATGATTGAAAGCTATTCGGCCCAGGTGAAATACAAGGAACCGATTCTGCTGTTTCATCAGGAAAATGGCAAGCTGCGAAACGTAAGCAGCGAAGGCGGCCCTGTCTTTAGCAAATCGTATCCGGCCCGCGGGTTGGCCATCGGCGATTTCAACAACGATGGCCTTATCGATGTCTTGATTGCGACCAATGGCGGTCCGCCGGTCTTGCTGCGGAACCAGTCCGGCGCGGGCAATCATTGGCTCGGCCTGAAGCTGGATGGCGTGAGCTGCAATCGCGACGCGATTGGCGCGAAGATCCGGTGGTCGGCCGGAGGGGTGATCAGATCGCGGTTGAGAAATAGCGGTGGAAGTTATCTGTCCAGTTGCGATCCGCGGGAAGTGTTGGGTGTTGGGAAGGCGGAGAAAATCGATTGGGTTGAGATCGCCTGGCCGAAGCCTGGCGCCCGGGTGCAGAGGATTGAGAAGCCGCCCATTGACAAGTACATCGCGGTCAAGGAAGGAGAGCGGATCGAATAGCGGCTTCCACTTCCGCGGCGCGGAAATCCAATTCGCCGAGGCGCGTTCTGTAGAGCACGCGGCCGTCTCTTGCTACCACGTACAGCCGGCTCGGCCACGCGGCGTATTTCGATTCCACCTTGCCATCCACGCTGTCCACCACAGCCGGGAAATTCATCTTGAGTTTACGCACGCACGAGGAAGCGTGGGACTGCATCTCGGCCATGGTCTTCGCAGGCTGCCAGTCGATTCCCTGCCGTTGATTGATGGTGCTTTGCCACGTGTCGCCGGTATGCGCCTCGCGGATGTACACCAGCAGGAACGGAACGGTGGAGCGATACTTGTCCGCCAAAGCGTTCACCGCATTCGCCTGATCGCGGAAGTTAGGACAGGTGTAACTGCCGAAAAGGAGCACCGCGGGTTTTCCCGATCGGAACCCGGCGAGAGAAATGGCAGCGGCCTCGCCGAGGCGGGGTAAAGAAAACTCCGGCGCTACCCCGCCGGTTTTCGGACCGCCATCATCCGTGGGTTTGATCGCTGCCAGAAGCCTGGCCGCGATCTGCCGTTGCGTTGCCGCTTCCGGCTTGCGTCCCAGAGCCGTGTAAGCCTGAGCAAGCTGCGTATGTGGACCTGGCATCTCCGGCCATCGCCGGACAACGGCTTCAAACAAATGGGCGGAACGCGGGAAGTTGTGCCGGTCCAGTTCCAGTGCGGCCAGATCCGCCTGCGCCTCCAGGGAGTTCGGGCGCTGCGTCGCGGCTCGTTCCAGAAGCGATTGCGCTTCTGCGAACGAACGCCGCTGCTTGTAGATTTCGCCCAGCCGCAGATTGGAATCGAAGTCGTTTGGATTGCGCGCCAGCTCCTCGCGAAACGCCTTCGTTGCGCCGTCCGGATCGCCTGTCGCCAGCAGGGCCTGGCCGTAGAAGGAATGCAGCGACGGCAAATCGGCGTTGAGCGCCAATGCTCCCGACAATTGTGTAACCGCGCCCGGAAAATCCTGCGCAACGAACATCGTCACACCCAACAGGAAACGGGATTCAGCGGAATCGCCGTCCCTTAGAATGCGGTCGATCACCTTCTGGCCATGCGGGATCTGGCCGCTGCGGAGAAGCGCGGTTCCCAGCACGTAGGCTACGCCTTTGTCATCGGGATTGCTGGTTTCGTAAGGCCCCAGGATATCGGCAGCTTTCGCTGGTTCGCCGTTTTGCAGGTAGGAGTCGGCCAGCAGCAGGTCGGCTTTCAGATCGGCGCCGCTGGATTGCCGGCTTTCCAATAGCGTAGCGATCACGTTGGTATACCGTCCCGACTTATAAAAAGCGAGAGCGAGATTCTGGCGCAAGCGCGGGGCGAACTGCGGCGGCGCGGCTAGCAACGCCTGGCGGTATTGTTCCACGGCCTCGCCATAGCGGCCCAGGGCAGAGAGCACGGCGCCGGCGTTGGACCTGGCATCGTAGCGGTTGGGGTCAAGTCTCAGGCATTCCTCATAGGCGGCGATAGCTCCGCGCAGATCGCCGGATTGATGCAGCGCGAGACCGCGGCGAAAGGCGGCTTCCGAATTCTGGCC
>JANXXV010000122.1 GCA_025350445.1 Bryobacteraceae bacterium
GGCCAGCCCTGACGCCAAGCAGACTCCGCCGCCCCCGGCCGCTAAAATTCTCCAATTCTACGCCGGCAGCAGCACGGTAGCCCGCGGCGGGCAGGTCCTTATCTGTTACGGAGTGGAGAATGCGACGGCGGTCCGCCTGGACCCGCCGATAGAACAAATCAACCCGTCGTTCAACCGTTGCTTCCAGTATGCCCCGGCTACTACGTCGGAAATCAAGTTGATCGCCACTGGCGCTGGCGGCTCGGCATCGTCCAAAACAATTCAAATCGCGGTCGCGGGCGTAGCTCCGCCGCCCCGTGGTCAATTGATTCTCTTTTTCGTTTCCAGTAGCAACTCAGTTATCCCCGGTCAGCAAGTAACGCTCTGCTACGAAACCCGAAACGCCCGTTCCATAAGAATCGAACCTTCGCCGATGGATCGAAAACTCTCCCCAAAAGATTGCGTCACCGAACAGATTTCGCAGAAAACCAAATTCACTCTGATAGCCGGAGGCCCGAACGGCGAACAGGACCGTGAATCGTTGCAGGTCGATGTTACGCGATAGCAATAGTGGGCTTCCCGTCCGCGTTTATCATATTCATCGGCGGCCATGATGCTTCTAGAAGCATTGCACCTGGTCCGCCGCTAGTCCAAAGCTTCCCCTGCGACAATCCGCCAGGTTATCGATTCGTGACGCGACCGCCACTCATCGGCAAGCTGGGGGCGCCGGTAGCATCGACTGTGAAAGCCTCCCTGGTGCACAACCAGAGACAGCAGGTCCGTTAATCGTTACAAATCCATCTCAATTGAGACGTTCAGCAAATCCTCAGCATCAACTGCGACAATCCAGTAGCATATAGATTCCGGATGCAGCCCCGTTTCGCACGAATCACTCTCGGACTGCTTCTCGCCATCGGCGCGTCAGCCCAGCCTCCACCCCTCACATTAGACGAGTGTATCGCCCGCGCCCTTTCCGCACCCTCCTCCGTGACCCTGGCGAAACAGGACATGGAAATCGCCCGCCTGGGAATCACCGCGGCGCGCGCCGGCTTCCTGCCACAGACGCAGCTCAACAACTCGTTCATCTACAACAGTCCGTCGGGCCCTCCGGACAGCGGTCGATTCAACGCGCTGAACGGCGTTCGCGAATACAATCACGTCATCTCTTCCACAATGGAGTTCGACACCTCAGGCCGGCTCCGTGCCGCCTACGCCCGGGCCAAGGCGGACCAGCGGATTTCCGCCGCGAACGTGCAACTTACCCAGCGGGATCTCAAGCGCCAGGTAACGATCGCCTATTACCGCCTGCTGCTGGCGCGCCATCTGGTTACCGCGAACGGCGACATGCTCACCCGCGCGGCCGGCTTTGAATCGCTCACCCGGAAACTCTTCGGCGGCGGCGAAGTGGCCCAGGCCGACGTAGTGAAGGCTTCTTCGCAGGTGGCGTTCCTCAAGCAGGCACTCAACGCCGCACAGCTCGACGCCGGCATTGCCAACCAGGACCTCGCCTCTTATTGGACCGCCGACGTCAGCACCGAACTAAACATCGCCGACACACTAACGCAACCCGCGCCCCCGGAGAACGCCGCGCCCCCGCAAACTTATTTAAAGCGATTGGAGTTCAACCTGCTCGAAGCGGAACGCCAGGGCTTCCAGGCCGACGAGCGCCGCTTCCGCGCCGAGCGCTACCCGCAGCTCACGTTCAATTTTCAATACGGCATCGATTCCAATCGCTTCAGTTGGCGCGATCGCGGCTCGGCGGCATTCTTCACCTTCAATGTTCCGGTGTTCGATTTCTTCCGCAATCGTAGCCTCGCCCAGCAATTCCATCAGCGCGCCGATCAAATCAGCACCAATCGCGAAATATCGTCGCGCAACTTTTCCCGGGATTACCAAACCGCCCTGGCCCGCGTGACGTTGATCTACGAACAAATCGGCCTGGCCCGTCAACAAGTGGAGACCTCGGAAGAAAATCTCCGTCTCAGCAGCGTGCGCTATGAGGGCGGCGAAGGCCCGTCACTCGATGTGGTTGCGGCGCAAACGCAGCTCACCCAGGCCCGCTCCAACTATTTCACAGCTCTGTTCAACTACGCGAATGCGCGTGCCGATCTGGAGGTCGCCGCCGCTAAATGAGATACATCGCCCTAATCCTCTGTTCGCTCACGCTTGTCCAGTGCGGCGAAAAGAAGGAAGAAACCGAAGTGAAGCCGCTGGTCACCGTGAAGACCGCCAAGGCGGAACAGACTGACATTCCGCTCACCGTCGCCGCTCCAGCAACACTGTTTCCCCGCACACAAGCCAGCATCGCCGCCCGCATCACCGCGCCGATCCGCGAACTCCGCGCCCGAAAGGGCGATTCAGTGCAGGCCGGCCAGGTGCTGGCGCTCTTAGAGAACCGCGATCTGGTTGCGCAGCGCCGTGAATCCGCCGCAGCGGTCGCGGACGCGCAAGCCACGCTGCAGAAAGCGGCCAGCGGAACCGTACCTTCCGATATCGAACACGCCCGCGGCCAACTGGAAACTGCGCAAGCGAGCCTGAATCAGTCGCAGAAGATTTACGACAAACGGCAGGATCTCTTCAAACAAGGCGCGATCCCCGCCCGCGATCTGCTGGTCAGCCAGACCGAACTGGCCAATGCGAAAACCAACGTTGACGTTGCCGCCAAATCCCTTGACCTGCTGAAGAACCAGTCCGGAGGCCGCGACATCAAAATCGCCGAGAGCCGCGTGGAACAAGCCCAAGCCCGCCTGTCCCTGATCGACACGCAACTGCTTTACGCCGAGATCCGCGCCCCTTTCGCCGGAACCATCACCGACCAGTTCCAATACGCGGGCGACATGGCCAGCCCGGCCACGCCCATCTTCACGCTGATGGACGTCGCCGTATTGATCGCCCGCGCGCAGGTCCCCGAAGCGGCAGTAGCCCAAATCAAATTGGGCCAACCCTGTTCTTTTGAGTCCGCCCAAGGCCGCGTCTCGGTAATCAATAAGGCAGTGGACCCCGCCCGCCGTACGGTGGAAACATGGTGCGAAATCGCCAGACCCGCATCCTCCCTCCGCGCCGGTGTTTTCGGCCAGCTCAGCGTGGGAACCGGCAGCGTGCAAAAGGCCACGGTGGTGCCGGCCTCCGCCGTTCAATTCGAAGAAGGAACGCACAACGGCTTCATTCTGGTGGTGGACAACAAGAGCATCGTCCATAAGAAGGACATAGAGGGCGGCGAAGTCTTCGACGGCAAAGTCGAAATCAAGAAAGGGCTCCAGCCCGGTGAAACGGTAGTGGTGGAAGGCGCATTCGGCACGCCGGACGGCACGCAGGTGCAGTTGGCGGGAGCGAAACCGGCCGAAGCGAAGAAAGAGAAGGAATGACGGCGCAACTCGCCAAATTCGTCGAGGCCCATGGCCGCGCCCTGGTGCTGGTAGTCCTCAGCTTCGCGCTGGCCGGACTGCTGCTGATGTTCCAGGTTCCCATCTCCATCTTTCCCCAAACGGATTTTCCGCGCATCATCATCCTGGTGGACAACGGCATCGCGCCCATCGATGTCCAGACGCTTACTGTAACCAGACCGCTCGAAGAAGCCATCCGCCAAGTACCGGGCATCACCAACGTACGGTCGATTACCGGCCGCGGATCCACCGAAATCAGCGTCTTCTTCCGCTGGGATGTCGACATCAAGGACGCACTGCATCTGGTGCAGGGCCGCATGTCGCAGATCACCTCTTCCCTGCCCCCGGGCATTCGTTTCTACATCAACCGCCTCACCTTCTCCGCATTCCCGATGATCGGCTTCAGTGTAACGTCGCCGAAGCGCAGCCTGGCCGAGCTCTACGACCTTAGCTATTACGAAATCTCGCCGCGCCTGTACCGGCTGCCGGGCGTAGCCGAGGCGCGCATCGTAGGCGGCCGCGCTCCGGAAGTTCACGTGATCGTAGATCCCGAAAAATTGAACGCCTACGGCCTGCCGTTGACAAAGGTGGTGGACGCGCTACGTAACAACAATGTGATTTCACCGTCGGGAATGGTACAGGAAAATTACCACCTCTACCTAACCACCATCACCGGTCTGCTGCGCCAAAACCAACAAATCGAGGACACGGTTGTTGACGTAGTGAAGGGCACTCCGGTGCTGATCAGGAACCTGGCCACGGTAGGCCCCGGCGAGCGCCCAGCCTACAACATCGTCACCGCCAACGGGCGGCCCGCGGTGCTGGTTAACATCGCTCAACAGCCGGACGGCAACGCAGTGGAAATAGCCGATGCAGTGAATCGAGAGCTGGACGCGATCAAGAAAACGCTGCCACCCGACATCGAGCTCAAAACGTTCTACGACCAATCGATCCTGGTCCGGGATTCCATCGGCAGCGTAACGGAAAGCATCCTCATCGGATTGTTTCTCTCGGTCGTAGTGCTGCTGCTATTCCTCCGTAACTGGCGCACCACCATGGTGGCGGCGATCGTGATTCCGGTGGCCGCATCCGTCGCCATCGTGGCCATGTACCTCTTCCACATGAGCTTTAATCTGATGACGCTGGGCGGAATCGCGGCCTGCATCGGCGTGGTGATAGACGATGCCATCGTCATGGTGGAAAACATCACCGTTCATCTTGGGATGGGCCAATCGCCAAGCGAGGCCGCAGCCAGCGCAATTCAGGAATTGACCCCGGCGCTCATCGGCTCCACGCTCACGCCCATCGTGGTGTTCGTCCCCCTTGTATTCCTCGGCGGCATCACCGCGGTGTTCTTCCGCGCGCTGGCATTAACGCTGGTCACCGCGCTGCTTGCGTCGCTGGTACTGGCCATCTTCTTCACGCCTGTCCTGGCGGGGATCTTCTTGCCCAAGACAATTAAAGCTCCGGTTGCCAACTTGAGGGAAGCGGAACAGGCGGGCGAGGGCCGCTACATGCGCGGTTTCACCGCCTTCTATGAACGAGCCTTGCACTGGTCGCTCGCTCACACGGGCGTGGTCATTCTTTGCGCCATTCTGATCGCCGGCGCAGCCGTGCCCATCTACCTCGCGCTGGGAAAGGGCTTCATCCCCGCGATGGACGAAGGCGCATTCGTCCTCGACTACATCCTGCCCGCCGGCGCCGCGCTAAAGGATTCCGACCGCATTCTGCTGCACATTGAAGAGTTCCTGCGCGAGACAGCCGAAGTGGAGAGCTACTCCCGCCGTACTGGAGCCGCCCTTGGACTCGCCATCGCCGAACCCAACACCGGCGACTTCCTGGTAAAGCTCAAGCCCAAGCGCGACCGCGGCGTGGAGGAAATAACCGACGATCTGCGCGTCAAGATCAAAGCCGCCGAACCCGGCATCGATATCGAATTCGCCCACATTCTGGAAGACCTCATCGGCGATCTGGTCTCCTCCCCGCAGCCGATCGAAATCAAGCTCTACAATCCCAACGACGCTGCATTCAAGGAACTCGCAAAGCACGTGGCCGAGTGGTTGCCTAAGGTGAAAGGCGTGGTCGACGTCACCAACCGCACTACCGTAATCGGCCCCGCGGTGAACTACCGCGTCGATCCCGACAAAGCGGAGCGCGCCGGCTTCACTGTCCAGAACATTGCCGACATCCAGGCTGCCATGCTCGATGGGCAAGTGGCGTCAAACATGATTCGCAATAACCGGCTGATAGGAATCCGCGTGCGCTACCCGGCTGTATACCGCTCGTCGTTTAAAAAACTCGAATCGCTCCAACTGACCTCCGTCACCGGCACCACTATGCCTCTTTCCAGCCTGATCACTAAGGAAGTGGAGGAAGGGCAAACTGAGATCCACCGCGACAATCTGCGCAACATGACGTCGGTAACCGCGCGCTTGTCCGGCCGCGACCTGGGCTCGGCGATGGATGAAATCCGCAACCGCCTGCCTAAGGAACTAGCCATCCCCGCGGGAACCGATATAGAGTACGGCGGACTCTACCAGACTCAGCGCGAATCGTTCCTCGGACTAACGCAGGTCTTGTTGATGTCCATCCTGCTCATCTTCATCATCCTGGTCTTCGAATTCCGTTCGTTCTCCCATCCGCTGGCGATCCTGATCGCCACCATCCTTTGCGGCTTCGGCGCACTGCTGGCATTGCTGATCACAAAATCCACGCTGAATATTTCCTCGTTTATGGGCGCCATCATGGTGGTCGGCATCGTCCATAAGAACGGCATTCTCATGCTGGATTCAGAGCAGTATTTCCGCGAGCGGGGCCTCGGTCTTCGGGAAGCCATATTCGAGGCGGGCCGCCGCCGCCTGCGGCCCATTTTGATGACCGCCCTGGCGACGATCTTTGGCATGCTCCCGCTTGCGCTCGGCGTAGGCTCCGGCGCCCAACTCCTGCAACCCTTGGCGATAGCGGTGATCGGCGGTGTCGCCGTGTCCATGATTCTGTCGCTGCTGATCACCCCTGTGCTGTTCTTCAAACTTCGTGAGAAAGGACTCTAAGATGACCCTCAAAACTTCGTTGCTCCTCAGTGGCTTTGCTCTGTCCGCGCTGGCCGCCGGCGGCTACCATGTGGTTACCCATTACCCGGTTCCGGGCGACGGTGGCTACGACTATTTGACCGTGGACTCCACCGCACGGCGCCTCTATGTCTCGCACGGCACGCGGGTAGAAGTGTTGAACGCCGACACAGGTGCGATTGTCGGCCAGATCGACAACACCAAGGGCGTCCACGGCATCGCCATCGCCGCTGATCTGGGCCGAGGTTTCACCAGCAACGGGCAGTCCGATACGGCCACCGTATTCGATCTGAAAACCCTGAAGACCATCGGCGAAGTCAAGACGGGAAAGAAGCCCGACTTCATCCTCTATGATCCGGTCACCAAGCGCGTCTTCACCTTCAATGGCGATAGCGCCGACGCCACTGCAATCGATGCCGTAAAAGCTGAAGCCGTTGGAAGGGTGGATCTGGGTGGCGGCCCCGAAGCGGCGGCACACGACGGCAAAGGCACTATCTACGTCAACCTTGAAGAGAAGGGCGCGGTTGTGCAGTTTGACGCCCGCACGCTGGCCGTCAAGAACACCTGGCCGCTGGCGCCTTGCGAAGCACCGACAGGCATGGACATCAACCGCAAGAATGGCCGCTTGTTCATCGGCTGCCACAGCAAAGTAATGGCGGTGATCGACACCCATAATGGCAAGCTCATCACCACACTACCCATCGGCGCCGGCGTGGATGCGGTGGCCTTCGACGAATCGAACGGCAACATATTCAACTCCAACGGCGACGGCACCATGACCGTGATCCATCAAGACTCACCAGATAAGTACACGGTAGTGGAAAACGCCGCGACCGAACGCTACGCCAAGACTATGACACTGGACCCGAAGACGCACAAAATCTTCTTATCGGTGGCAAAGCGCGCCGACGTCCCGGCTGGACAGAAGAAGGGCGGCGGAATCGTTCCAGGCAGCTTCACCATCCTGGTGGTTTCCAAGTAGGATAGTGTCCGCAAATTGGTAAGGCACTCGGATTGGACGCCGGTGCACTGGGAAGCCGAGGCAGGGGATCAGGTCGAGTGCCGGGGAT
>JANXXV010000146.1 GCA_025350445.1 Bryobacteraceae bacterium
GGGTCATCCGAAGAGAAGTTTCTGGAGAGTCTGTCGGAGATAGAATTTCTCGAACGTAGAATCAATAACTTACGAACGTTGCATGGTCTGTAAGTGATTGATTCTTGGTCGAAAACAGCTTCATTCCGACAGACTCCTAGCAACCATGACCGAAGGGCGTACGAATGAGCTTCGGAAACGCTGGATCATTGAAACTGATGAGGAACTGATGAAGAAGATGCGTGCGGCGGAAGTTCTCCGCGTCACGCGAGGGCCCAACATCGCCAGACACTCAAGCAGAAATAATGAATCAAAGAGAGTTCTAACGTTGCGCTAACTCCCGATAACGTACATTATCGGTAGTAGTCATCAATCATAATGGCACACTTGTGACAATACGTAGTTTGTGTTAACTTCTGCATTATGCCCCGTAAACCCGAGTGGTTGCAGAACGTTACCAGCGCAATTCAGGAACTTCACTCCTTCTCCGCCCCGGTAGTAGACCGCGCCACGCTGGAGAAGTTGCTGCGGGTCCGCCGACGTCAGGCAATCCGTTTGATGCACCGGTTTGGCGGCTACCAAACCAGCCGCACTTACCTTATAGGCCGTTCGGAACTCTTGAAGCAACTTGAAGCCATTGCCGCGGGAGACACGCACCAAGGTGAAATCCAGCGGCGACAGCGGCTAACAGCCAGTCTAAGGCCTCGCAAGACCATTAAGGTTACTACGGACGTCTGGGAGCGCAAATTAACCGAGTTGCCCCCAGGAACCCATATTAGACCCGGAGTCCTAGAGATTGAGTTCATAAATGCCGATCAACTGCTCGGACGCCTGTTTGAACTCGCTCAGTCCATTCATAACGACTATGAGCGGTTTGAATCGCTGATCGCTCACTTTGTCCCTATTTCATCATACTCAGGTGGAAAAGCTTGTACTTGATCGCTTTTGCTTCTACTATGACTAGATAGGCACTATGAAATTCTACGAACGCCCCCATCTCTACAAATCGAGTCAGGTTGCAATGATCTTGGGTGTAAGTAAAAAGACACTTGATAGAATGATTGCAGATGGCCGGATCCCGAAACCGGTGCGCGATGGCAATAACAACTGGCGAATCTGGACACACCAGGATGTACAAGAACTCCAGGAGGTCCTCACAAAATGATGCGCATGATGGTGGGGAACCAGCGCGGAGGAGTCGGTAAAACAACCACGGCGCTCAACCTTGCGCGGAGCTTTGCCGATCGCGGTTTACGCACTCTTCTGGTCGATGCCGATCCTCAGGGATCGATATCGAGCGTGCTCAAGCTTCGCCCGGAACATTACCTCGCCGACTTCCTGTTGAAGCGTTTACACCTGCGCGATTGTGTGGTCAATGTCCGCGAGGGCCTCGACGTTTTGTGCGGCGGCCGCACCACCACCGACGCCGAACAGCAGGTCACCAGCGTCGTCGCCCGCGAGAGACTTTTCGAAGATGTTTTCACCAACTTCGATGAAGTGTATGATGCCGTTCTCATCGATGTGGCCCCTTCCATCAGCCTCATGCAAGCCTGCGCCATGGTCTACGCGAGGCACTTTTTGATCCCCGTCGCCATGGATAGTTTGAGCGTTTCCGGCGCCGGCGCTTCCCTGTTTTATGCCAGTACCATCTCACGCGCCTGCCGTGTTTCGATCAAGCCAATCGCCCTTTTGCCGACAATTGTGAACAAGCGAATCGGTCTCACCGAGGTGGTCATGAACATGATTCATGCTCTCGGGCAGCAGAACGGCATCCCCACAATCGGCCCCATCCGTACCGATACGGCGGTCGGAAAGGCGCATCGCGCGCACCAGTTTCTTGCCGATTTCGATCCGAAATCGAAGGCTCTTGAGGACTACGAACTGGTAGCTAATCAGCTGCTGGAGTTCTTCCAGATTCCTCTCAAACAGGTAGAGAATGAAGTCGCACAAACAGCCAACAGCCTCCCGTAAACCCCCGATTATGTCGGTGGAAGAGGAGCTCGCCGAGCTGTTGGCGGACCCGACACTGAAGCCGAGTATTGCTTTTCTGGGTCTTCGATCCGATACCGATCTAGTATCGGATACTGATTCGGTATCCGATACTAGATCGGTATCGGATACTAGATCGGAACCACCCGTCATTATATATAGGCAAAATCAGAAACACCTCGAAATAGTATCGGGTACTGCAACGGTATCGGATACTACTTCAGTATCGGGTACTGTTTCAGTACCGGTTAAATCTTCCGTTTTTGGCGTCCCAAAGCTTGGTTTCGGCACGCCAAAGCCGTCTATTGACGCCCCGCAGCCTCGCCCGGCAGCGCCGCGAAAGCTCAAACGGAAAGGCTTGCCGCGCTACGAACGTCCTAAGCCTGTTGCGGCACGCCAAGTCCAGGATGGCCACTCTCACAGCGAGCACGCTATGTACACCACCCTCTGGGATGCCAGTGAACCGTACAGCCCGGAGGCTCGCATAGTCACCATGGGCTTTGGCGCAATGTCCCGGATTGTGCGCCTCTCTTTGAACAACTGCCGTTTGAATATTCGATCTCTGATCCGGAAGCTGGCGGTCGAGGAATGGAAGGCCGCCGAGTGCGAGCGCAAGATCGGAAAGACCTACCTGATATACAACACCAATACCGTTTTGCGCCGGCGCAAAGCGGCCGGCTTGGAGTGGGTGATCCGCACCCGCGGCGTAGCCTTTGTGGATCCGAAAACGGGAGCACCCATGTTGCCCGAGTACGACGATTCAGTATCCGATACTAATACGGTATCCGATACTGAAACAGTATCCGGTACTAAATCGATACCGGATACTGTTTCAATACCGGTAACCGGTACTGAAACAGTAGGGGTAAGGCACAAATGACTGCATACCTTGAGGAGACTTCCCCCAGGTGGACGGTAAGAACAGCGATGAAACAAGAGGATATAGGTGCACAACAAGAGGAGACAGGTGCACAACAAGAGGAGACAGGTGCACAACAAGAGGAGACAAGTGCACAACTTGAGGAGACGATAGTGCACAACTTGAGGAGACGACTTGCACAACTTGAGGAGACGGCACTGCACAACTTGAGGAGACGCGCACAACTTGAGGAGACGACTTGCACAACTTGAGGAGACGAATTGCACAACATGAGGAGACGAATTGCACAACATGAGGAGACGATTTTGCGAATTACTCCTTTGTAATCATCACTTTAACCTTCGCTATAGTATTTATAGTATTTATAGTACTTAAAGCAGCAGCAGCAAGGAGGCTGGTTGATGCTGAAAAATCTGACAGACGCTCTACAAACCGGACTTACCACCGCCCCGTTCGGACCCGCCACGGACCCTCCGCCGATGGCTGAAGACACGTCTGCTCTGACCCCTCTGAACGTCATACGCACCGAAAATGTGGTCTCCCGATTTCCGGTTCACAATCTCTCGAAGAAGGGCAAGATTGAAATCCAGATCGTCAAGCGCAACAGTCAGGGTGAAATCGAAATCAAGTGGGAAGTTTCCTACAACGACAAACACGGGCAAGCGCGCCAGCTCGCCTACAAGCTCGACACGATTGTCATCAACCGGCGGATCGAGGAAGAAGGCCGGCCGCTGCCGAAACTGATTCGTCTGGGCAGCCTGCGTGAAATCGCCGAGCGGCTGGATATGGGCGGCAACACGAACGTGATCAAACGAGCCCTGCGCCAGAATGCCAGCGCGTTCATCACGGTGAAAGTCGGCTACACCAATCTCGACGGCACCGAAAAAACGCTGGAGGCGGACTTCACCCGCTACAGCGTAATTTTCACCGGCGAAAAGCTGCCGGACAAGCGCCGCGCCGATTGCGTGTACCTGAACCTGAACGACGTGTACTGGAACATGCTCAACGAAGCTCCGTGGCGGCCGCAGGATTACGATTACCTGAAAGCGCTCACGCCGGCCGCGCAGCGGTTCTACGAAATCGTCAGCGTGAAGTTTTACAACTCATTCCGCTATAGCAATCTCAACGCCAGCAAAATCGCCTACTCGGAGTACTGCGCCTATTCGGCGCAGCAGCGCTACTTCGACTACGAGCATTTCAAAAAGCAAATGTACAAAGTGCATCAGCCGCACAAGAAATCCGGATACCTCAGCGACGTCAGCTATGAAAGCATGCAGGACGCCGACGGCAAGCCCGACTGGATGATGCGCTACGTGCCTGGCCCGAAGGCAAAGAACGAATTCGAATACTTCACCGGCAAAGCGGCCGTGCTCGAAACAAAAATCGAGCCCGCCGCAGCCGGGCAGTCCGCCGCGAAGACCAATGACGCCGCAACGCCGGCGCAGGGGACGCAGCAAAGTTTCGATCTGGAAAGCGCGCCCGAGGCGCCGCCTGCCCGGGAAACCGAAACAGGCTTGCCTGTCGAACTGTTCAAGCGCGGCATCAACGCAAAGCAGGCAACCGCACTGCTGCTTGAAATTCTACCGGGCCAGGATGCGATCGAGCAGCTCGAATACGCCGATTACCGCATTGCCACGGAGCCGCCCGGCACGTTTCGCAATCCGCCGGGATTTTACATCTCCGTCATCCGCGACAACACTCCGGTGCCGGCCAATTTTGAAAGCAGCCGCAAACGAAGCGAGCGGGAGGCCGGCGAAAATCAACTGGCGGAACAACGCCAGGCAAGCGAACGCCGGGCACTTGAGCTCGAACTGGAGTTTGCCGACTATCGCCGCGCCGAAGTAGAGGCGTACATCGAGCGCGAGCTTAGTCCCGCCGAATATGCCGCCATGGTGGAGGAACAAAAGCGCAGCTACGTGGCGCAGTTCCGCAACGCCGCGCACTGGCCGGCCGAAACCTTGCAGGCGATTGCCGTCAACGCCGCCGCCGTTGAACTTTCCCGCCGCGCGCCCCTTCTCGCCTTCGAGGAATTCTGCCGAAAGCACAGCGCCTAGCTCCAGCTACTGCAAACCCGGAGAATTCTCGTGCCCGAAAAAAATCAAGCCAACCTTCGCGAAAAGGTGTTAGTATGTTCACTGATTACGCCGATGTGAAGAGTAGGCTCAGCCGGAGAAGGTTTAGTAATTTTGGTTACATTTTTAGGTCGCTGGGCTAGAGCAAGCAGTGAGTGGTTTTTCTGTTTTGAAATTCCGCGGCGGATCGGAAGTACACGAAGGTAAAAAACATAAGTATTGACAATTGGTTTTCAATCGGATATAAGAGACTGTTCCCTTAGGAAATTTGTGTCCCGATGACTAAACCAGAGTACATGAGAGGAAAGGAAATTAATGAAACGTCTTAGTTGGTCCAAGCTATTCACCCTTGCGGCCTTGGTTTCCTTGGGAATTGTGACCCATGGTGTCGCAACTGCCCAAAGACCCTCGATCCAGATCAGTGGGTCAGGAGCCGGCCGTACACCCAATACAACTCAACAAGTTGGCGCCCGAGTGCCTGCAACACAAGCTCCCGGTCAGTTCAAAGCGTGGGAAGGATTCACAACCACGAATTACCTGAACACCGAGCAGTACGTGTTTACGCCCCCGAGTGCTTCAACTGCGGCAGGTCCGGTCAACATCATCACGATCGTGAATCGCCGTATAGCCATTTACGATAACCCGAATGCCATTGTGTCTTCGGTTGGCGGTGGTACCCGGGTTCCCCAGGTGCTCAGCCCGACCAGTTTCTTGCCGACCAGCGAAGCGCTGCTCGACGCGATGATGGGCGAGTCCGTTTTGAACAACCTTTGCCCCACTGGCCGCGACAGCAACATCAGCTGCCTGGTGGACAATGCGAGCGTTCGTTACGATCAGATGCAGGGACGGTACCTGGTCCTGCTGACCGTGACCGACACCGGCGTAGAAACGCTGGGTAACGTGGTAACCAAGCCGCGAAAAGCGAGCTGGGTTCTGATGATCTCCAAGTTCAGCCAATTCCCGGTACAGGGAACGGCCGGCAGCTCGGACATCTTCATCACCCCGACCCCGCCGATCGGTTCCACCAGCGGCATCAATGTCGCCAACTGGAGCATCTACTACGGCGACGCACTCAACGGCCTTGGCGCTACTGACGGCTTCGGCAACACCCCCACCCTCAACGGCGCGGTTGGACAGGGCAATATCAACTCCCTGCCCGGCATCAGAAATGCCCCTCAGGCCCTGAATACCCAACCCGGCCACGATGCGATTTTCGATTGCCAACCATCAGCTATCGCAGCACCCGGCGTGGCCCCGGCGAAGGTTTGCTACTTCCCGACCAGCGCCCGTCTTGGAATCGACAACGATAACATCATCATCACGTCGTCGGTTGTAAACGTCAACTACTTCATTCCCTCGGCACCGACTGCCGTACCGATTCCGGCCTTTGGCGGAACCCGTGTCCGCGTCCTCAAGAAGGGCACCGGCGCACCCGGCGGCGTCGCTGCTGGACTCGCTGCTGGACTGTACCAGAAGTCACTGGTCCAGATTGGGCTTATTGCCGGTAACCAGTACGATCAAGTGGTGACCGTCCCGGTCAATATTAACAAAACCCAAGGCGACTACTATGACCTGTTCGCCGCGAACGCCCTTGGCGTTCCGGTGGCGACTGGCGTAGTTGCTCTCAGTGCGTTCAGTCCTTACACCCTGGCCCCGATCGTTGCTCCGTTGACGACCGGTCAGGCTCCCTTCTGCGAACCGGGTCGTGTTCGCGGCAGAGCGGCGGCCAGCTACACCAACTCCATGACTCCGGGCTTGAGTTCACAGAACTACATTGAGTGCGTTGTTTCCACTCAGATCCCGGCCAGTGCCGCGGTTGGAGCGCTTCCCGTTCCTCAGAACATCGTCTAAGTTCAGCCGATTGTCTACACTCCCGTGACGCCGATCAATGCTCCGTCGAACACTAACTTCGCGATTCCTTACTTTGTCACCCTCGTTGGCGATGGCACACTCGCCGTCACCGGTATGCAGGCGGCCTTTGTTGAACCGTTTGTCAATCCCACCACCATTCCGCAGGCTCTCTACACCGGCACCTCAGGCGGACCGGCGGCTGGTGCGCCCTCTCCGTTGCTCTACGTCGGAGATAATCGTCCACACGAATTGGTTTTCCGCGAAGGTCACTTGTACAACGCCCGCGTTGGGGGTTCCACCACCACCTTCCAGACCCCTGGAGCGGGCCTCAACTCCACCGTATTCTACGATGTGGTCCAGAAGCTGACCGCTGGTCTTCCTGGTATCATCGATAATCCCGTCCTGCTCGCCAAGTGGACCAACACGAATGCTTACGCTCCGATGTATGAAGTTCCGGCAAACGTGGCCACCGCGGGTCAGACATCTCCGATCAACGTGTTCCCCTGGCTCGAAAAGCTGTTTGTTGCGACCACTGATCCGCAATTGACGGCGTCCGATCCCCGCGCTACAACGGCTATCCAAGGTTCTTTGACTCTTGGGACCTGCGTTGCGAGCAACGTAGTTCCGAACATCATCGGTGGCGTTGCTACCGCTACCCTCGGCTACCCTGGTCTGTATGACATGCGCTGCGGAAACGATGTGTTCGACAACCGCCAGAACTTCCGCGATCCGATCACCGGTCAGATCGTAATCAACATCCCGAACAACCCGTTGTTGCTGCCGATCACTCCGTCGCTCCGCGGCGGCGCCAGCACCGATCCTAACAATGGCAGCCTCTGGAACTTCGGTCTTTACGCTCAGCGCCGCTTTGGTGGCGTAGGCAACGGTGGTCAGCTTGGTTCCTACATCGCGAACTATGATCTGGCCTTCCCGACGACCGATCCGTACAACAACACCACGGCATTGTTCTCGGATTGTAATTCGCTTGCCACCTGCCCCTTCTTTGTCCAGGTTCAGACCGCTGCTCAGCTCGGTTTGGCTCTGAACAAGGGCGACGGCACGGTTGGCGTCAATGACTTGGTTACCCGCCAGGAAATGGCGAGACTGGTTATCCTGTCCATGATGGATGAAAACGCCATCACTGCTTACCTGAACGCCACCGGCGCCTGCACCACGAGCTTTGCCGATATCGCTCCGGGTTGTGCGGGTGGCATCGGTGGTATGGTACTCAACACCTCCAATAGCGCCACCGGCTGGAGATACGTCGAGACAATGCGCCGCAAGAAGATCACCACTGGCTGCTTTGTCAACGATGCGATCGCTAATTTCTGCCCGACGGCCTTTCTCACCAGAGGCCAGATGGCGGTATTCCTGATCCGCGCCAAGATGAGCAACGTGTATCCTTCGGTCATCAGCGGTTGCCCGACGCCTCAGGCGCCGGCTTGCCCTGGTATCGTCGGTGGCGACAACTTTGGTCTGACGGTCGGCGTGATGCCGTACTTCAGCGATGTAACAGCCACCAATCCTTTCTTCGTGTACATCCAAAAGATGTATGAGTTGAGGATTTCGAATGGAACGGCCCCCGTTCCTAGCGCTCCGGCCTATTCGGACGGCGCTAACTTGCCCAGAGGCCAATTGCTGGTCTTCCTCATCCGCGCGTTCTTCTTCTAAAAAGAGCGCAAGACTGATTTGGTTCCGTTTGGAAACGTAGTCTAACAATCAAAGAGCCACCCGAAAGGGTGGCTCTTTTTTTCTGCTATAGAGACATTGCCGTCAAGCTGCCTTTGATCGGCGAAGATTTGTTAAAATGAAGTCTCCGGTCTGAATACCGTATGCCGAGTGTGTGCTTGACTCAGGTGGGTGCGGGCTGGCA
>JANXXV010000148.1 GCA_025350445.1 Bryobacteraceae bacterium
TCTGCCGTCATTTGTTCTCCTGATTGTCAACAATGGCCAGTGGGCGAATGGGCGCGCCCGTTCCGCCGCGAATCTTCAGCGGCGCGGCCATGAATACAAAAGTATAAACCCGATCGATCGAGATCTCTTCCAGATTGAGCACTTCGATGATATGAATGCCCGATTCCACCAATAGATGAACGTGGACCGGCATAGCGGGGTTCGGCGAAAGTTCGAGGGCCACCGTATCCGAGCCGGCGGCGAACACCCCGCGCGAACTGAGCCAGCGCGCCCCTTCGATGGCAATCCCCGGACAATGAGTTTCCGAAATATAACGCGCGGCATCTTCGTAGTAACGCGCCCATCCGGTACGCAAAAGCACCACGTCGCCTTGTTGCACGGCGACGCCCTGTTCGCGCTGCGCCGTTTCCAGATGCTCCGGCGTGATGGCGAAATCCTTCGGCAACGCGTCCACCTTCTGCTGCGCCGCGATATCAAGCAATACGCCGCGCCGTAGAATCGGTGCTACCGTGTCGATCGACTTATGATTTACACCGCCGCCGTACGATTGGATGGCTTCCACTTCGGCGCCGCCGTGCAGCTTACCGCCGCACGAAAAGTGGTTGAGCGCGTCTATGTGCGTGCCCACGTGCCCGCCCAATGAAATGGAATCGGCGGCGGAACTCATTCCGCCCGGCCCGACATAATCTCCGTGCTTTTTCGTAAGACCGAAAAGAAACGGCGGATGCGTGGGGAAATGCGGCATGCCCACGAAATAGGGCTGCGCCAGATCATACACCCGGCTGTGATTCAGAATGCGTAGTAGCTCGCTCAATGTTGAGGGGCCTCCGGTAAGAAGTAAAAGACAATTCCAAGAATGATATACACCGCCAGCAATTGTACGCCTTCCAGCCAGTTGGATTCTCCGTCGCCGGTAACCTGGCCGGTGATGACGACGGTCACGACGATCGCCATCACTTCAGCGGGGCTAAACACCAGGTTCATCGGACACGGACCGATGAAGTAGCTGGCGAACACCAGCGCCGGCGCGACGAAGAGCGCGATTTGAATACTACTTCCGATAGAGACGCCCAGGCTGAGGTCCATGCGGTTTTTCATTGCCATCATGATTGCGGTGCTGTGCTCAGCGGCGTTGCCGACAATGGCTACAACGATAACGCCGACAAAAACACCCGTCATCCCGAACGCCTGAGCGGCCGGTTCCACGGAACCCACCAGGATCTCACTCAGCCACGCGATCAGTGCCGTTGCGCCCGCAATCACGCCAATCGATTTCCGCAGCGGCCAACGTTCCCCATTCATTTCCTCGGGCGGAGCTTCCGATACGCCGAAATATTGCTTATGTGTTCCGAGCGAGAACACCAAACTCAATCCGTAGGTAGTGATCAATACCACTGAGATCTCAAGGCTGAGTCCGTCTTCTTTGGGAACCGCGGCCGAACCCGCCAAGTAGTGAAACGCAGCCGGTACGATTAGTGAAATTGCCGCAAGCAGCAGCATGGAGGATTGCGAACGCGCTGCCGTCTCATTAAACTTTTGCGTCTTATAGCGCACGCCGCCGGCCAGCAGCGCGCCGCCCATCACCAGCAGCAAGTTGCCGATGATAGACCCGGTGAGCGAAGCTTTCACCACGCCGTACAGGCCCTTGTGCAACGCCATCAGCGCAATAATCAGCTCCGCCGCGTTGCCGAACGTCGCATTCAGCAGGCCGCCTATGCCCTCGCCCGTTCGTTCGGCCAACTGCCCGGTGGCCTTGCCAAGCCACCCGGCTAGAGGAACAATTGCAAGACAGGCCGCAACGAAAGTAAATGTAGCCTTATCGGGAAAGTAGAAATGAAGCCCAACGGAAATCGGGACAAAGACCAGCAGCCAGTCTAGGGATGGTTTCAAGATAGCTTACCGTTTTTTCCGTTTCTTGCCGGGGATAACCGCAGCGCCGCTCTGCGCCCAGCGGCCTAAGCGATAGGACCGCTCATAGCCAGTGGCGGTGTTCCGGATACGGACGGTAACAGAACCGTTCGCATCGCACGAGTAGATCTCTTCGATCCGCCCCTGCTCCTCCGCTGCGGTTTGAATCACGGCAACGCCGGACAGTTCTTCCGTCGATTGAAGCGATGCATCGAAAGGAAACCGGATCTCGTCCCACACCGCAATATCTCCCACGGGCTGCCCGCCGCTTCCGCACTGGCTGCACTCCAGATAACGAAAGTGGCCGACATTGTGGACCGGGGTATAGCTGCGGCGCAATTCCAGCGGCGGCTCACCGGCGCCGGGAAGCACGGTGCCTTTCGCGAACAGCGAATCGAAGACCACGCCGCGCCCGCCATCCGCCTCGCGCCAGACTCCAAAATGGCGGGTGAAGCGCTCACGGAGTTTGTAGCCGGCCTCCGCGTCCGCTTGAATCGCCAGACCAATGGCGGTGCCGGATCGAGTATACGCGGAGCGATGCACGCGGCGGCCGAAGACCTCCTTCAGCATGCGGGAAACCAGAGGCAATTCACTTCCACCGCCGGTGATGTACACCGAGTCGATACGAACCCCTTGGGAATCGAGCAGCTTCTCCGCCGCGTCGATGGTCTGCTGAATCAGCGGCCGGCAACTGTTGTAAAAAACGTCCACCGGAATGGAAACATCCTGCCAGCCGTCGCGGACCGCACCCAGATCAATGGTGATCCGTTTGGTATTGGGATGCAGGGCTTCTTTCTTGGCGCGGCACTCTTCGTGAAGACGGAATACCTCAGCCTGTGACAGGTCTGCCGTAAGCCCGGCCGCTTCCATCGTAAGGTCGGCCAGCAGAATATCAAAGTCGTCTCCGCCCAGCATGGAGATCCCTTCCGAGGCAATCACCGAGTGTTCCCTACCCTCAATTTCCACCAGCGAAACGTCAAACGTACCGCCGCCCAGGTCGTAGATCACCACCCGCTCATTGGTTTCCGCGCTCCTCTTGCGATGGCCATACTCGATGCTCGCCGCCGAGGGCTCGTTCAGCAACCCCAGCACTGAAAATCCGGCGCGCTGTACCGGGTCCACGGTGAGAAACCGCTGATTGCTGTTCGCATTCGCCGGCACGCCAAGCATCACCTCCAGCGTCTCTCCGCGCTTGAGCTGCAGGCTTGATCTTTCCAGCAGCGCTGCTCTGAGCACCAGCATCATCTCTTCGAGGATCTGGTGAACAGGCAGAGTCACGTCACCCAGCAAGACTAGAG
>JANXXV010000154.1 GCA_025350445.1 Bryobacteraceae bacterium
TGTTGTCGAAACCGCTAAGCGTCCGGTTATATCGCTCTGTGGTGGGAGTTTCACCTTCCATCCGCAGGCCCAGGTTTAAGGTGAGATTTGAGCTGACGCGGAAGTCGTCCTGCAGGAAGAACGCATAGTAGTAGTTCTTATTCGTGCGCGCCGCGTTCAAGTCATATTGTCCCGATGTGGGCAGGCCAAGAAGCAGCGCCGCCAAATCCTGGCCGATGGGCGCGCCAGCGGAGTTATCGAAGGGCCCGTTCGTCCAGTTGTTTCCGAATACGAAGTTGCCGTTGGAGTAACCGTAGTTGATTTGCGACTCGCGCTGTTGCCGGACGTCCAAGCCAAACTTCAGGCTGTGCTTCCCTTGAATCTTGGTAAAGCTTTGGAAAATCTGGAACGTGTCAAAGGGGAATTCGACGCCGCCGGTATCACCGAGTGCCGTGAAAGTGGAGAAGGAAATTCTCGGCAGGATTTTGCGCGGAGCGGCGGCGGTTAGGTATGCAGGCAAGCCCAGGGTGGTGGAATCGTACCCCAGCGAGAAATTGCGCAAAGGCTCGACGAAGCGTGTCCAGTTAAGGCGCGTATTCATCAGGAACGTGGGGCTGATGGTGTAGACGTCATCCAATGTATAACCCCAATTCAGACGTTTCAGGGCGTCGGTCGCAGTGGGATTGTCGTTCACTAATTTGCCGAACGCGTTTCCACCGTTCCCGGTGCGCAAGTTGTTCCGCGCCCCGAAGAAGAACCGGTGCCGGTCGGAGAGCGCCACGTCCAAACGGCCGATCACGTTGTAGAAGGTATTGCGTTCCCCGTCTGTGTTCGATAGGAAGTTGGCCTGCCCGTTGGCGCTTCCCGCCTGGTTAGGGAGAGCATAGTATTGGAGATAATTCTTCGCGATCGGCGAGATGCGATTGGACGGGATAATATTACCCGGGAACGGCTGCCGGGCGATGCGGCCGCCTTGCACCACGCCGGTTAGCGGATCGTAGATCTGATATACGGAACCGATGTTGAGCAGTGACGAGAAGTCGCCGTTGCGTTCGGCGGCTGTGGGCATGGTGTTGGTGGAAGGCGCCGGCAGTGCATCCTTAACACCTTCATACGCGAACATAAAAAACACCTTGTTACGGCCGTCGAAGATTTTTGGCAAACGAACGGGGCCGCTGAACGATCCGCCATATTGGTTGAAGCGGCTGACCGGCTTCTTTGCCGACGCCTTATTGGTGAAGAAGGGAGTCGCGTTAAAGGCGGAGTTCTGGTTGAACTCATACAAGGTTCCGTGGAACTGGTTTGTTCCGCTCTTGGTAATGATGTTGACCGTGCCGCCACCGCTATGGCCATAGGCTGCATCCGCCTGGAAGCTCTCGGCTTTTACTTCGGTCACCGCGTCCATCGGAGGGTTGTAGGCGACGCGGAGATTTCCAGTATTGTCGGCCGCGCCGTCGATCAACAGTTCGTTCACCTGCGCTGGAGCGCCTCCCATGGAGAATCCGGAAGGGCCCGCATTGTCAAAGGGCCGCGTGAATCGCGGGTCGGTATTCGGGACCACACCGAAAGCAAGCTGCGCAAGCGCGAGTGGAGTTCGGCCGGAGACGGGCATGTTTTCGATCTGCGTCGAGGTAATTACCTGTCCGGTGGAAGCGGATGCCGTTTGCAAAATCGGCGCTTCGCTCGACACATTAATGGTTTCGGTGACCGCGCCCAATTCCATTTGGATATCGATGCCAAGGCGTTCGTTGGCGCCGGCCGTGAGCTTATCGCGGGAGTATCGTTTGAACCCGGCTGCCTCCGCCGTTAGTTGGTAGGTGGCGGGCGGAAGGAAAGGAATCGAGTAGATGCCATCCGCGTCGGAAATCGCTTCAAACTTCGCTGCAGTTTCGATTTGGGTGGCGATAATCTTGACGCCGGCGACCACAGCATTTTGGGCATCGCTGACACGACCGCTAATGGTGGCGCGAAACTCCTGCGCGGAGAGAGAGTGGGCGGACAACAACGCGAGTAAAACCGGCAGTGACAGGCCGAACCGTTTATCTTGTGACATGAGAGACTCCTTGAACTACGATTTCCAGCATGGTCCACTGATGCGTGGGTGAAAACGGCGGGGATTTACAAAAGCTTTTCGAACGGTGCCAAGGCCGAGGAAAACCGATTCGCCGACCAAGCGCCGATCGCGCTTCGCGTCCACCGTCGCGCTTGGATAGGCCAGCAAGGCGAGGTTGATCCGGGTTAAGGAGCGCAGGCCAGCCACATCCATTTTGAGCTTGGATTGGGTTGGCCGCCCAAAGATGTCATCGAATTCTTGTGGACACGAAATGGCTGTCCGTTCGAAGCCGGATCCGGAAAGACCGGCAATCAATCCGGCGCGTTCGCCCAGACCGTGTGCATTGGATGAAGCTACAACCCAAAACAATACCCCCAAGGAAGCAAGCGCTCGTTTCATGGAGCACCTCCGATTAGATGTACTGTAATCCTTGTACAAGCCGGAGTCAACTGTATTGGGGCGCACATATAGCGCCGAGCCGGGGTTGATGCCTGCGCTAACGTTTACTCTTTGGTTTTTAGCTTGGCCTTATTTTCTTCGATGAAGGTCTTCAGATTGTCGACCTCGGTGAACAGCCGAAGCCATTGCTCCTGGTACAGCGTGACGGGAAAGCGGCCAAGTCCATAAACGGATACGCCTCCCTTCTCAGACACCTTGAAGCTGATGCCTTTCTTGTCCTGTGCTTCGCGCGTCGCTTTCTGTTTCCGGAGCTGTTCCAGCTCATCACGTTCGGTGTTTGTAAGTTCTGACATGGGTTTCCAATCTATCATATCCGCCGATATACGACTCTCCAGCATAAGCACGATTTCCAGGCATTTGGCAACTTTCGGAATTGGGCAATGCTCCGGCGAGATCAAGGGCGAGTTGTTGCACAGCGGGGACCGGCAGGGGCCTCACGCGCGGCTGGAAGCGGCTGGTGCCGGATTCCAGTGGCACGCGGCTATGCATTTCTGCGAAACGAAGGGCCGCGACACGATCTGGCTTTGGCTTACAAGTGCCATGGGATTGCTTCGAGAAAATCTTTTCAGTCCTCAGCCTGTCTGCACGCGTCATGGCCGGTTCTTCGCGGAAGCGGAACGAGGGCGTTCCGCGCGGACC
>JANXXV010000172.1 GCA_025350445.1 Bryobacteraceae bacterium
GCGCTCGATACGCAGCGGTGGTTGATCGGCGGTCTGGTGGTGATGGTTGCCTCCGGAATACTTCTATTCACGTCGGAAGCCACAAAGTGTTACTACCACATGGCATTTTGGGTGAAGATGACATCCCTATTGCTGGCGCTCATCTTCACTTTCACGGTGCGCCGCAAAGTGACGATGGCCCAGAATGTCGGACCGCTCTGGAGCAAGCTGGTGGCCCTGGTTTCCGTCACGCTTTGGTCTGCCGTCGGGATTGGCGGACGATGGATCGGATTCTCATGAATCTCCACCAGCGCTCCACTTAAGAACTGGTGGTATCGCGGCTTTTCCATATCGCCGCCGGGGCTACTTTCCGAGTGACCGTGACGCAGGAAACTCTTATGCGCGAGTACTAAGCCGCGAGTGCTGAATAGAGCGACCCGTGAAGGAACGCTCGTGATCTACAATAGCAGTACCAGCCATGTCGATGACCGTGCATGTGATTCCGAAAGATGGGCGATGGGCGGTGAAGCGCGAAGGCGGCAAAGCAGCTCGCGTGTTCCCAACCCAACGAGAGGCAATCAAAAGCGCCAGAGTCATTGCAAGACAGGAAAGCTCCGGCCAACTTGTGGTTCATGGACGTAATGGGCAGATTAGGGAACATGACACATATGGCATGCCGCCGATCCAAGACCCACCCGGCAAAAAGTCCGCAAAGATCGAGAAGGCAGTAGGAAAAATTACTCGTGACCGGCTAGACGCGGACCCATTGCCACCGCGTGGTTAATCCAAGCGATCATGTTTTCGTAAACTGCCCCTTCGACAAGGGATATAAGCCCATATTCGATGCGATAGTGTTTGCGGTCACCGATCTGGGCTTCGTCGCACGCTCCGCGCGGGAAGAAGACGACGGTGGAGAGTTCCGGCTCGCGAAGATTCAACGCATCATCGAACAGTGCAGGTACGGAGTCCACGACATATCCTCCGTCACCCTCGACAGCACGCATAAGCTCCCCCGCTTCAACATGCCGTTGGAACTTGGTTTATTTCTGGGATGCAAGCGGTATGGAAGTAATCGTCAGCGTTACAAAGTCTCGCTGATCTTCGATGCTGATCTATACCGCTATCAAATCTTCATCTCGGACATCGCCGGACAGGACATCCACGCGCACGGCAACGATGTGAAGACCGCCATCGGAGAGCTAAGAACATGGCTGGCCACCGCATCCAAGCGCACTAAGCTGCCGGGCGGCAAAGACATCTTCGAGCGATACAAACGGTTTCAGTCGGACCTCCCTGCACTGTGTGAGGAACTAAAGCTGGAACCGGACGAGGTCACGTTCAAAGACCTCCGCCAGATCATGGCGGCTTGGCTCAAGCAGAACCGCTAGACAAGCTTGGCGTTCCCGGCACTGTGAATGATGCCTGGAAAGGGGCATGATGATTAGATTGCCGCTCGAAGTTCCGTTCTGGAAAGTTGGCCGCGTAAATAGCGAATGCGGACGAGCGACAGCCCTTTCGGAAGTCATTCTGCATGTACTTCCAAGACACCCGCCAGTGTAATAACGCGAGCCTGTAGTCTCCTTCCGGAAGACAAGTCCATCGACGAACCCGTTCGTTAATTTCAACGCCGCAGCGAGATCGCTATTCCCCTCCACTCACTCCGTTAAGCGAACAGCAACCTCTTGTCTCCCGCGCCGTCACTTCTTTTCGTCATATGGAGCGCCTGTGCCGGACGATCCCAAAAACAACTTCCGTCCATCGGGAAATGTAACATCCCTGCCATTCGCCCGGTTCGAACCGTCCTTTGACTGATACCCGTCGAAAAGTATCTCCGTTCCCGGCTTCAGCGAATCTTTCGTGAACCCTCGCCGGAACAAAGTGTTCGGCGTACCGGCCTCCACCATCCATTCGGTCGCCTTGCCATCCGCGCCTTTCACGTCCACATGAATCCACGCGTGCGGATTGATCCACTCCATCCTGGTGACGATTCCGCGCATCTTCACCGGCTTCTTCGCATCGAATTCCGCTGCAAACGCGTGATGCGCCCAAGCGGACGCCGCACTGAGCAGTAAACCCGCGCCGGCAACCACAACAGCTAGCTTTATTCGCACCTGATTTCCTCCCGCTTCCTAAGTCTCGCCCGGGTCACTTTTTCGCCGCCGCTTCTTGCGCGCGAGCGCCCCGTAGCACGTTGTTCACCGAGTAATTTCCCTCGTGGCAGGCATACTCATAGATCGGCCCTGGGGTCTTCCGCATGGGGGCCTCGCCTGTCCAGGATTTTGTAAACGCCGTCGGATCGTCCACCTGGAATTGATACACGATCGTATCAGGGCCGGCGCGCGTGAAGCGTTCCACCAAATGCAGGTTTTCATCCGCCCCGCGAAAGTGAGTTTTCTCTGTGAAATTCGTCGTATCCACCACCAGCGTATCGCCCTCCCAATGACCGCGCGAATCGCCCATCCACTGGCGGATGTTCTTTGCCACATGTGGACGTCCGTCCAATGGGATGATGCGCACGTCATGGATCATCTCGATATAAATCGCCACGTATCCCGGAGTCTGCAGGATCTGATAATTGTTGTTGTAACCGGACGGGACCATCGGCGGTCCCGCGGTGGGCCAGATGATGCAGCGCTCAGGCAAGCCCATATCTTCCGGCCCTGTGGGAATACGCCGCGAAATCTCCGCCCGCACAGCCGCCGCTTTTTGCGCCTCGGGTGTCAACGGCGGAACTTTCCCGTCCGGCGGATCCACTACCAGGGAAGTTCGTCTGGTTGGCGTGACTTTCGTTCCCCGCTCAAACCAGAAGTCATTGTAAGCCCCGGCCACATCGGCTTCGGCGCTGTCCCCGCGGCGATCCCGGTTATTGCCTTCCATGATTCGCTTTTCAAACGCAGCCGCTTCCTGTTCCGTAAAAAACGGCTTCCCGGCAAATTCCTTGGGGCGTTCGAAGGGCGTGAGTGTGGCGTTTGACCACAGACCCTGCAGGTCCGGCTGGCCATCCGGAGTCCGTGGCGCAGTCCAGGTTTTCGACTTGGGCGGCGCGGACTGGGCGTCGGCCGGCATCAGCGGCAGCAATGCCATGGCAACCACTGAGACCAGAAATTGATGTTTCATTTCACTCCACCTTTCGCGGCTTCTTCCGCGGCCTTCTCGTCGGCGCGAGCTCCACTGAGGATGTTCGTCATTCCGTAATTCCCCTCGTGACAGGCGTACTCGTAGATCGGCCCGGGAGTCCTCGTCAAGGGAACTTCGCCCGACCAGGGTTTTGTGAACGCCGTCGGATCGTCCACCGTGAAGCGGTAGAGGATCGTT
>JANXXV010000175.1 GCA_025350445.1 Bryobacteraceae bacterium
AAATGGCTTCACAGTCTGAAGCTCACCAATCAGGCTTACATGGCCCGGGATGAAACCGCGAAGTATACGGACCTGATGCCGGACGGCAAGGCACGGATCTTTACCTATCAAATGGAGGCGAAGTCGGTCATCACCTTTCCATCGGGCGAGCAAACGTTGTCAGGCCCCAATCTTTATGAGTTGACGGGTCTGGCGTGGTCCGGACGCGGGAGGATCGAGCGGGTCGAGATTACAACCAATGGAGGACGGAGTTGGGCGAAAGCGGAACTCCAGGAACCGCGGCTTCCCATTGCATTTACCCGCTTCCGACTGCCTTGGCGCTTTGACGGCCGCGAAGCTGTGATCGGCTCGCGCGCTGTCGACGAAAGCGGATACGTGCAGCCGACGCGAGAAGCTTTGATCGCCGCGCGCGGGACAAATTCCGCATATCACTTTAATGGGATCAAATTTTGGAAAGTGCAACGCGACGGGACCGTGACCAATGTGGAAGCTTAGCTTAACGATGTTGGCGGCTGCCGCCACGCTGTCAGCGCAGTCGCCGAAATATGGAGTGGGACAACCCGCGACACCGGAACAGATCCGCGCGCTAGGCACAGCGATTGCGCCGGACGGAAGCGGACTGCCGGAAGGCTCAGGGACGGTGGCGGCAGGGCGTGAGGTATTCGCGGCCCGGTGTTCCAAATGCCACGGAGAAAAGGCAGAGGGAGTGGTGGGGCCGACGCTGGCGGGTGGCCAAGGCACGCTCTCCACGGCGAAGCCCCTCAAGACGGTGGGGAGCTATTGGCCGTATGCGACGACGGTGTGGGACTACATCAATAGGGCGATGCCCTTTGATCAGCCGGGTCTACTGAAGCCGCCGGAGGTGTACGCGGTGGTGGCGTATATTCTAAACCTCAATGGCATCATCGGAAATGATCAAGTAATGGATGCCAAGAGCCTGCCGAAGGTGAAGATGCCAAACCGCGATGGCTTCGTGGCGGACCCCCGACCGGATGTGGGAAAGAAGGCAAAGCGGTAAGATGCAATACGACACTCCCCGAGAAAGTAAGGGGTAGGGCTGGATTGCAACAGGGAGGTTTGCGTGAAAGAGATTGGGATAATCTGTCTGGTGCTTGCGGCGTTTCTAGGCAGCGGAGGAGGGCTGTGGGCGCATCATTCACCTTCGGCCGAATTCGATATGTCGAAGAGTTTCAGTGTCTCCGGCACCCTGACTAAGGTCGACTGGATCAACCCACACATCATGATGTTGCTTGACGTCAATGGGGAAGAATGGAAGTTTGAAAGCAACCCGCCCGCCTGGTTCCGCCGCGTCGGCATCGCGCGGGCCGACTTTGCTGATGCCCTTGGCCAAAAGATTAGCGTGGATGGAGTGCGGGCCCGCGACGGCTCGAAGTTCGGCTACATGCTGCGAGCAAAGTTTGCCAGCGGCCGCGCCCTCGAACTGGTTCGGGAAGAAGGCAAGTAAGGAAAGAGGAGCGATATGAAGCCCCGATACCTTCGCATGTTGCTGGCCGTGGCGGGAATGGCTGTCGGCGCTTTCGCGCAGGCCCACCCGGATCTGAGTGGTGTGTGGTCCTTCACGATTGACCTGCCGCCCACCAAACTGAAAGTGGAGAACGACGGCAAGGCAGACTTCAAGGTCATCGACCGCGGCCTGGCCGCGCCGCGCGATGCCGTCGTCAAGGGCGCGCTTCCGTTTACAAAGGAGCCCGCCTACAAGCCGGAGTTCCAGGCTAAAATCAAGAACCTGTTCGATCACGAAAGCAAGGAAGACCCGGTGTTCTATTGCGGCAAACCCGGTGTGCCGCGTATCGGCCCGCCGCGCAAGATAGTGCAACTGCCTAAGGAAACCATTTTTTTCTACGAAGACATTTCGGGGGACCCGTACCGGATCGTTCCGACCGACGGCCGCGCGCATCGCAAGAATGGGAACCCAACCTCCTACGGCGATTCCCTGGGCCGCTGGGAGAACGGCGTGTTTGTGGTGGACGTTACTAATTTCCTCGAAGACGGCTGGTTCGGAGAAGGCGGATACTTCCACTCCAACGCCCTACATGTAACCGAGCGCTTCTGGCGCGACGGTGCCAACCTAGCGTGGCAGGCGACAGTGGAAGACCCCAAGGTACTCAGCGCGCCTTGGACTATGGCGCCCAAGGTGGTCAAACCCTCGACGGATCCGCTAGAGGAATCGCCGCGCTGCATAGAGACTGATAGCAAGCTGCTGGTTAACGACGACCATCATCAGCAACGGTAGGCGAAGGCCCACTTCACAGATACCTCTCGAATGCGCAGGACGCCGAAGCTCTATGCGCGCGCCTGTCTCCCGTTGGTAACGCTTTCAGCAGACTCAGCGAATTTTAGCCGATCCAAAAGCGGGTAACTCCTGAGTTACGGCGCATCTGGACAGAACCGTCGATGTTGCATCATCGTTCAGCCCGCCTAGGAGGCCGCTGACGATGGCGAAAAAACGCTCCCCAAGAAATGGCGGCCCGCTCCGAAGACGGTTTCGCGCCTGCCCGATCTCGACCAAGCTAAATCGGCTGTTATGAATACTCTGAGTTCTCGCGATGCCCAGCGCGGCTACCGCCACGCCATGGATGAGTTCATCGAGTGGTACTGCTCGGAGCCGTGGCAAATTTCCCAAAGGGCCGGGGGCCGATTCGAATTGAGGCACTACCCCCCGCACCCCCCTGGCACTTTTTATCTAATAGGCGATTTCGAACGGGTCGGCCTGCCGGTCGCGCGGCGCGATTACTGCGTGACAGGCGTGACTCCCGGCTCGGTGGGTGGAGCGTCGGCGGGCGGTTCTGCCAGCAGGCGTTCGAGGTCCTCAGTGCTCATGTCGTCGAGCGTTGGCGGCTTGATGGGTCCATCATGTGATTATGTGTGAATAAAACCGGACATCTTGACTTACTTACCGACAGGGAGCCCGACCGCACGCTATCAAAAAATAAACTTCAGCGCGAGCTGGATGATGCGCGGGCTCAATGCAGCTGTAGGCACTCCCGCCGAGGAGCTGATGCTGTTGTTGGCGTTGTTGCCCGAGAAAACCACCGGATTTGGCCACGAAAAATTGGAGTGATTAAAAAGATTGAACGCTTCGGCGCGAAACTGCATATTAAATCTCTCGTTGATTGCGATCTTCTTGAAGAACGAAGTGTCAAAAACGACCAGGCCCGGGCCACGGAGCGGTGAGCGGCCAACATTTCCAAAGGTCCCGGCAGTCGGCACCAGGAAAGCCCTGGGGTCGAACCATTGATCCGGGGAACCTATAATGACGGGCCCTTTAAAGTTTGGATTCCAGTTGGGCACGTCGGATTGATTGGGGTCGCCCGTCCCGGAACTGTTGAATCCAACAATCGGGGTCAGCGGGAATCCGCCCTGGGCTGTGAAGATTCCGTTCCATTGCCAGCCGCCAATCAGCTTGTCCACAAAACCAGTGGCGCCGGCCGCGAAGCGCTGCCCTTTTCCGAGTGGCAACTGATAACTAAAGTTCCCGTTGAACTGGTGGTGGAGGCTGTAGGAAGCTACGCCGCGATTCATGCTCAGGTTATAGGGACTGAACAGATCCGGCGGCTCATTTTCGCCGGACGGCGCCAGGATGGCCGAATTCAAATCGATCACTTTCCCGTAAGTGTAATTCGCCTTAAACGTAAGCCCGTGCGCGGCGCGCTTGAGCAGCGTGACATTCAGCGAATGATAGCTGCTGGTTCCCTGATTGAACCAGGCATCGGTCTGGGCCACATAGGGGTTTGGACGCTGCACCAGAGTGTTGCCGTTGCTATCCGCTTTCGGCGGCGTGGACGGCATATACAAAGTTCCCTGCGGAACCGTCGCGGCTAGATTAGCCGCCAGAACGCCGCCGCTTTTGCATCCCTGGAGGCTGTTGCACACCTGGGGCGCGGGAGTATTGGTATCCATACTGAGCGGAGTGTGGTAAGACTGGCTACCCACATAGCCCACCGACAGCATGAGATCTTTCGTGAGCTGGTGTTCAATCGTAAAAGTCCATTGCTGGATGGTGGGGGTGAACAGGTTTGGATCAACGCCGCCCACGGCATAGGTCGAGCAGGGTTGACCTTGCGCCGGGCCGCAGGTGGGCGGCAGCGCGGCGGTTTTCTGGATCGGAAGGATAGGAAGCAAACCGTTCGGCACCGCTAATTGCTCGCGGGCGTTATAAGGCGGATTCGCGTAGATCCGGTTGCCGAGGTTATCCTGGAGATCGTTGTGGATTCCGGCAGCGGCCCGCACTGCCCAGGTTCCCGTGCCGGTTGGATCCCAAGCCAGACCCAAGCGTGGCTGCAACAACCTGGTGGCCTGGTTTGTGGTGAGGCACGAATGGCCGATCGTGGGATTGGTGTGGATCACCCAG
>JANXXV010000206.1 GCA_025350445.1 Bryobacteraceae bacterium
GTCAGCCGGTATTCGCTCAACGGGGTACGTTTGCCGAAGCCGTTCTCGGAAATGGAGAGCATCAGCCCTTCCTCTTCCACCACCTCGACGCCCACCAGATAGTCGCCTTCCGCCAGATCCATCGCGCGCACCCCGCGAGCAGGACGGCCCATGGCCCGAACCTCTTCTTCCCTGAACCGGATCGCCATGCCCTCGTAGGTGCCCATGAAGATATAGTTCTTGCCGTTGGTCAGCCGCGCCGCAATCAACTCATCGCCCTCATCCAGAGACACCGCAATAATGCCGCGCGCCATCGGATTGTTGAACTCGGTCGACTCGCACTTCTTGATCACGCCGCGCTTGGTCACCATCACGATGTACTGATCCGGCGTATCGAAATTCTTCACCGGCAGGAACGTCTTCACCGTCTCGTCCGGCTGCAGGTTGATCAGGCTGCCGATGTTCTTTCCCTTGCCTGTCGTGCTGGCATCCGGAATCTCATAGATCTTCAGCCAGTAAACGCGGCCCTTGTTCGTGAAGATCAGCAGGTAGGTGTGCGTTGACGCGATGATCAGGTTCTCAATAAAATCATCGGTCCGCGTGCCCATGCCGATGCGGCCCTTGCCGCCGCGGGTCTGCCGCGTGTAGGTATCCACCGGCGTGCGCTTCAGGTAACCTTCCCGCGTCACCGTCACCGCAACGTCCTCCACCTGCACCAGATCTTCCAGATTGATGTCACCTGGGTCGTCGATGATCTTCGTACGGCGCGCATCGCCGAAGTCCTTTTGTACTTCCTTCAATTCCTTGACGATCACGGCCCGCACGGCCATCTCCGAACCCAGAATTTCCAGGTACTCGCCAATCATGCGCTGGATCTCGGCCAGCTCGTCCAGAATCTTCTGTTGCTCCATGCCCGTCAGGCGTTGGAGCTGCAATTCGATGATCGCCTGCGCCTGCCGTTCGCTGAAATCGAAGGTGGCAATCAACCCTTCACGGGCTTCCCGCGGATTTCTCGACCGGCGAATCAGCTCGATCACGGCATCCAGATTATCTAGCGCCTTCTTGAAACCGAGCAACAAATGTTCGCGCTCGCGAGCTTTCCGCAACAAGTAATCCGTGCGGCGCCGGACCACATCGACGCGGTGATCGATGAACCGCCTGATGCAATCGATCAGCCCCAGTTCGCGCGGCTGTCCGTTCACAATCGACAGCATGATCACGCCGAAGTTGATCTGCATCTGCGTCTGCTTGTACAGATTGTTCAGAACCACGTCGGCCTGCTCGCCGCGCCTCAACTCAAACACGATGCGCATTCCATCGCGATCGCTCTCATCGCGGATTTCCGAAATGCCTTCGATCTTCTTCTCGTTCACCAAGCCGGCGGCGTGCTCAATCAACCGCGCCTTGTTCACCTGATAGGGAAGCTCGGTCACCACCAGCGCCTCGCGGCCTTTCTCCATCGGCTCAACCTCAGCCTTGGCGCGAAGCTTCAGCGAACCGCGTCCGCGGGTGAAGTAATCGTGAATGCCATTGTGCCCCAGAAGGTAGCCGCCGGTGGGAAAATCCGGACCGGGAACCATCGGCAGAATATCGATCAACGTCAGCGCCGGGTTGTTCACCAGCGCGATGGTCGCGTTCACAATTTCCGTCAGATTGTGCGGCGGAATGTTCGTCGCCATGCCCACCGCGATGCCCGACGAACCATTCACCAGCAGGTTCGGCACACGAGTCGGCAGAACTTCCGGCTCTTCTTCGCTATCGTCGAAGTTGGATTTGAAATCGACCGTTTCCTTGTCGATGTCTTCCAGCAGCGCAGCCGCCACACGCGATAACCTGGCTTCGGTATACCGGTAAGCCGCGGGCGGATCGCCGTCCACCGAACCAAAATTGCCCTGCCCGTCAATCAACAGATACCGCAGCGAAAAGTCCTGCGCCATACGCACCAGCGCATCGTAAACCGAGGCGTCTCCGTGCGGGTGAAACTTTCCCAGAACCTCGCCGACAATCTTGGCGCACTTACGCGTGGGGCGGTTGTAGTTCAAGCCCATTTCGCTCATCGCGTAAAGAATGCGCCGGTGTACCGGCTTCAAACCATCCCGGATATCCGGAAGCGCCCGGCCAATGATGACGCTCATCGAATAGTCGAGATACGACTTGCGCATCTCGTCTTCGATGTTTACCGGGATCAGGCTTTTGTTGATGTCGCCGCCAGGCGGAATCGGTGGTACAGGGTTCTGCGGATCTGACAAATGGAGCTCCTAAAATGGGCGAATTTCGTCGCTTTTTCGCCTATGCCGTCGTAATTGCTGGTGTAAAGGGAAGTACCCTTAATTTTAGCAGATTGGAGGCGTTTCAGCAGGTCAATATTCGAACTGAATGAAGAACTGCACCTGCCGCGCATTCAGCGTTTCCACAATGCCCCGGTAGGACGCCAGCGGACGTCCCGCCGCCTGGTAAAACGGACTCACACGCAACGCGTTCGTGTGATTCAAAATGTTAAACGACTCCACGCCCATCTGCAGCACCGCCCGGTTGTCGTGCACCGGAAACGTCTTCATCAGACGCGCATCCAGTGAAGCCATCCCCGGCGTGTAGTATGGATTGCGTCCCACGCCCGGCGGCCGCGCGCTGATGGGATACGCACCGGTGCGATAAGTGTCCGTACTATCCAGCGCGTTCAAAGGCCGCCCGCTGCCGTAGGTGAAGATCGGCGCCAGCGTCAGATGGTCCACCACTTCGAACACGCCGCTCGCCGCGAACCGGTGCCGCTGGTGCTGCCGCGAGCGTGCCCAATCCTGCGCCACATTCCGCGGATCCAGCGGCTGCTCGTCGTAGTCGGAACCATCGTCGCGCGCCGTCGCCAAGTTATAGGAAAACAGATACGCCACCTCTTTCGTCAGCCGGCGGTTCACTGAGAACGAAACCCCGTTGTAGGTGGACTTCGCCGTCTGCTCCAATTGGAAAACAGGCGCGTCAGTCCCGCTGTTACCAGCGGTATTACGAGTCCGCGGCAGATGGCGTCCCAGCACCCAGGAATACTCCACGGATAGCGCAGTGTCCTTTCCCAGACTCCGCTCCAATCCGGCACTGAACTTGCGGCTGAACGTCGCCGGAAAATCCGCAGCCGCCTGATACCGCGCCCGCAGCAACGGCCCGTCGCCGTACCGGAAGACTTCCCACGCATGCACTCCGTCCTTCTGAATGGCATCGTTCAAATACGCCAGCGGGTACCGGTCGTAAAACAGTCCAAAGCCTGCCCGAAAGACATACCGCGAAGTGCCCGCCGGATTCCACGCCAGCCCAACACGCGGCGCGATATTGCGGTTGCTCGAAGGGATCAGCGCGGGAAGCCACTGCCGGTCATAGCGCACGCCCGCATCCAGGCTCAAGCCCGTTGCGATCTGCCAGCGGTCCTGCGCCCAAAGCCCTACCGGCACTGTATTGATCCTCGTTCGTGGATCGCCCATCGCCTGAATATACAGATCCGGCGCACCGGCCTGATACTGCGCCACGGTGGGGTAAATGAAAATGCCGCCGAATCGATTCGCGATGCTGGCATCCAGGCGAATGGGATGCACGCTGCCGCCAAAACTGAACTGGTGATGGCCCCTGACCACATGCATACTGTCCACCACCTCCGCATGCTTCTCCGTACGTGCCGCATTCAGTCGGTACGACTGGCCAAATGTGATCACGCCGGGAATCTCAATCATCGGTCCGCCGGAATTCGGCGTAATGCCCACCGTCCGCTCGGCCACCTGAGCGCGCAGATCATTGACCAGCGATGGGGTAATCACATAAATCCAGTCCCCCACCATCGAATGGTCCCGCGTCAAACTGCTGCCGCGAGCCGACGCATCCGTAAAATTCTCGCCATCCTGCATGTCGTGCGACGTGCGGCCCCGCGAAAACGCATAACGCCCGGACAGCGTATGCTTCGATCCAATCTGGTGATTGAGCTTCAGCGAGAATTCCGTTTGCGACGAACTTGCCGGGAACAAGCCGCGCGTCAATGTCGGCGGCAGCGCAAGGCTCTTCGGAGCCTCCGAAAATTCTTCGCTGCTCTCCCACTCCTGCTCCAGCGCCAGCGAGAAAAACGTGCGATCCGGCCGAATTGGTCCATTCAGCGAAACACCCGGCTGGTATCGCCGGTACTTGGGATTCCTATCCACCGTCGCTTCCGGATTGCGCGCGTTGGCGAATTCGTTCTGTACGAAAAACGTTCCGTCGCCATGCCATTGGTTGGTGCCGGATAGCGTCACCAGATTCACCGATCCCCCCGCCGCCCCGCCCGACTCAGCGTTAAAAGACGCGCCGGTCACACGAAATTCCTTCACCATCTCCAGACCCACCGCAACCCGGCTGCCTCCCGTGGTTTCATCGCGATTGTCCACGCCGTCAATCGAGAGGCTGTTGTTG
>JANXXV010000248.1 GCA_025350445.1 Bryobacteraceae bacterium
TATGAAAGGTCCGCGGATCGGCAACGCGCCACGAATAGATGCCGAATGCCCGAAGCCGCACCGCGCCGAATTCCTGATCGCGGATCGTGATCGGATTCGAGGTGCCCCAGCGCTGGTTCGTCTGCAAACGCGTGGAGAAGAAATAGACGTCGGATTTGAACGGCGACTCGAACTTCTTGTCCCAGTTCATCAGGTTGGTCAGCAGCGGCAGCGTGTTCGTGGTCAGCGTATAGAGCCCCGGCGCCAGCACATCGGCAATCCGGCCCTCGTTCACGAACGCGGCCATCTGCGATTCCCGAACAGTCAGTTTTCCACCGTTCTGAATCTCCATGTCCTGCATCGGGTACCGGTAGGCAAGCACGCCATCCTCGGATTCGGTCCACTGGATGACGTCTATAAACTGCTTGGAAAGGAAGTCTCGTAGGCTCATTGGTTCCTCAGTCCTTAGAATATACGCAAACCAGGGCGGGCTTGTTCCGTCCTTCGCAAAGCATTGTCAACGCTCTTGATCGCCTTCAATGCGCCTTTGCACTTCGTCGCATAGCTTAGTCGCGATGGTCAATGCTTCCGCCGCTTCAGCGGGATCCGGTTCGTACGGTGAATCCGGATATCGGAACGCGGATGCATAATCGGTCAATCCGTCAACGTCCAGCAGAATCTTCTCCAAGCTTGGATCCACCGTGACACACTGCGACCCCAAGTCCGTCAGGTCGTGGGTCTTCCTGAACGCAATCTGGTGAAAAGTCAAGAATGCTTTAGTGGCTTTCTCAGCGGCTTGCTGGCTATGAAAAACGGAGCGCGATGGCTCGGCATCCAGCAATAATTGCGCTGCGTTGCGGTCTTTCGCTGCTTGGCGAAGCCACTTCGCCGCCTCATTACGCAGCAATTCGTCCGGCGTCATAGATCAGCCTTCCTTCGCGCAGGATGGTAGCCGGAAGCGACGCGACGACGTGCGACGCGCGCGCGTCGAAATCACTACAGCGCAATCGAACTACGTCCACCGCCGCTTGCAGTCCGCGAAATCGGCTGTGGATGCTCCGGTCGCGGTAGAGACTCTCCGGCGCGTCATCGGGTAGGACCACACAGAAATCCAGATCGCTGTCCGGTCCGGATTCCCCCCGTCCTTCTGAGCCAAAGAGGTAGATGCGAACCGGTTTGTAGAATTCGATTAGCCGCCGGGTAATCTCGTCGAGGGTCTCCTGCTTGGTCATGACTATCTCATTATCCTCCCAGTAGTGGTTTCCATTATGATCCAGTGAGTTCCCCCCTGCCGGCGGCATGGATGGCCGCGTCACCATAACAGCGGCAAGCAAAGTCGAGAGCGATCTCGACCAGGCCGCCGATCTTTCCAATCGGATCCACCGTTTCCTTCTTCCTTATCTGATCGGGACTCCGGATACGGTCCTGCGTGGCTTCCCAGAGTACAGGGCCTCGGCTACCAGTCCGATGGGCGTTCCCTTGCAGTGTGCGAATCGAAGTTTGGAGACGAGATAGATGTCAATGTGTACAATGCGCTTCGCGCAACCGATTGGAGTTTGATCGCATTATTCCGATAGCTTTGGGTTGGGGCAATACAGGCCGGAACATCGAGCTTCTTTGTGAAGCCTGTAATCGATCCAAATCTGCCTCGATCACCTAAGTTCGATTTGAAGGCCACTTACTGGCACGCTTAGTTCAACAATTCATTCCGCGAGTTTACTGCCCGGCAGAATGGGCTGGATACAATTAACTTTATGTCTACGCCAACCGACGAGTTTTACCGCATCAGCAAACTTCCTCCCTATGTATTCGCCGTAGTAAACGAGATGAAGGCACGGCTGCGCGCAGACCAGCACGACGTTGTGGATCTGGGAATGGGAAATCCGGACGGCGCCACACCTAAAGCAATCGTCAACAAGGCGATTGAGGCGCTTCGGAATTCCAAGAACCACCGCTATTCGATGTCGAAAGGTATCCCGCATTTGCGGGACGAGATCGTGAAGCGATACAAGAAGAACTACGACGTCGATCTGGACCCGGCCTCCGAAGCCATTGTCACCATCGGCGCCAAGGACGCGCTGGCTCACCTGTTGTTCGCGGTGATCGGACCCGGCGATGCCGTGGTGTCCCCAAACCCCGCCTATCCAATCCATCAATACGGAGTGGTGATGGCCGAAGGCCACGCCTGCATGTTGCCCATGCCGGATGCAAACACGTTCCTCAATGGACTTGAGGATCTGTACCGCACAAACGCGCGGAAGCCAAAGCTGATTCTGATTTCGTTTCCGCACAACCCGACAACGCAGTGCGTCGATCTGGACTTCATGAAAGAGATCGTACGCCTGGCCGCGCATCACGGGTCCATGGTCCTGCATGACTTCGCCTACGCCGACCTCGGCTTCGACGGCTATCGCCCGCCCAGCATC
>JANXXV010000260.1 GCA_025350445.1 Bryobacteraceae bacterium
GAACTTGCGTCCCATGAAGCGTTTAATCGAAAAAATGGTATTCTCTGGATTGGTGATGGACTGCCTCTTGGCAACCTGGCCGACCAACCGCTCGCCGCTCTTCGTGAATGCCACTACCGAAGGCGTAGTCCGGCTCCCTTCCTGGTTAGGAATGACGGTCGGTTGGCCGCCTTCCATAACGGCCACCACAGAGTTCGTAGTGCCAAGATCAATGCCGATGATTTTACCCATTCTAATCTCCTCAATGCTGCGCTGCGTTCAGAATCTATTTAGCCCAATCCCATTATCAAAGTTTAGTGTCTTGTTGTCAAGTATTGTATGGCCGTGCGATGTATATTGGATTTGTAGCTCGAATTTTCGCCTCCCAGACGGTCCGATGTTACTGAATCCGTTCGCGTTCCGGGTGGGTCCGGGCCGCTCATGCCGTAGTTTTAAGTTACAGGCAAGAAGCTCAACCGTAGTCGGAGAGAAACTGCCTCGAACGGAATCCAGAGAGTAACGGCTAAAATGTCCGGACTTATACGTTTGGCCCAGATCGAAGAGTGGCGGCTGGAATCTGGAAGGCCGAACGGAGAACTGCGGTATCCAAGATTTGAACCTAGAAACGGCAGTCGGTTGCGCCTAAAACCCACGACACCCATTGCCCTCAACTATTTGGAAGCACAGGGCCTTTCGCCCAATAAGTGAACTGCACAGCAATTGAAAGTATCCGATTCGACATGGACAATCGACGCTCGAACAGTCCAACCGCCGTTTTTGGGTTGAAACGGATGAATATTGGCCCCCGCGTCAGAAAAAGAATGAATACAGGATGCGCCCTGAAGCTGATTAGTTTTTTGAACGGCCGCATTCGATTCCCCACAATCACAGTCCCCAACAAACCCGCCGCGCCACTGGAAATCGATTCTCCCGGCGCTCGATTTCGGTTTGCCAATTTGCTTAGCGACTCAGGGGATGCGTGCCGGTTTTCTGCGGCGGCCCAGGAACCAGCCGGCCAGTCCACCGATTACCCCGCCTGCGCCGCCTGCGATCCAGAGTGCCCGGGTGAGTTCGGAGATCAGGGGATTCGTGAACACGTTTGAAGACAGGTGCAAGTTTACGATCTTCCACTCGCCGCCGGACTTCGCCGCGGTAGCGCTCCAACGCGAGTTCAGCTTGAACGGGCCGCGGATGATGGGAAAGAACTCGTCTTCCATGCTGCCGTCGGCCAGGGCGACGTCGCCGCCCGCGCCAACGAAGCGCGCGTGGGCGCCGAGCTTCGCCTGGGTAGTGTACTTGTTAATGATCCGCCCTTCGTCCTTCACCATCCGCCGGTAGTAGGCGCGAATATCGGCGTGACCGCGCGAGATCTCCGCGTTCCACCAGGTCACCGTACAGTCCGGACTCATCTGCGCCATCAGGCCTTCGATGTCCTGCGCGTTGATGGCGCTTTCTACCTGGCCCAGAATCTTAAGAAGAGCCTGACGGTCTTGCTGATGCAAATCGGTTTGAGGCAAATCGTTTTGTGGTGTCATGGGCAAGGGGCGCAGCAATGCAGCGAAGGCGATAGCGTAACACAACCGGGATGGAGTCCGCATAAGCGCTTCCCATGTTAGTACAAATGAGATTGGTTCCCACGCGAACTCTGCCGGGCAGGGGGCGCGCGTTTTTGGCCGCTGGCGATCCGGCTCGCCGCCGACGACGGTTTCGATGCCGCTGTGGCGTACTTTGGGGCTGCCTGACAAAGTACTACCGGGTCGGAGCGCGTTCGGCGTAATCAACGGCGGAAACGCGCCGTATCGCATGCCCGAGTGTGCTCCGTGAGCCGGACGCGTCGGGCCACACGCTTTCAGGTGCGCTGCGAGATCTCCAATAGGGGTCGCGCCGAAGCCGGAATATTCGCTGCGATCCACAGCCTCGAAACCGGGACGTACCTCGCGCCGCAAGGATTCCAGCCGTTGATCGCGCTGGTTGAGCCGTCGTGTAGCGATCTGTTCCAACTTGGACGTCCTCGGGGAAACTGGATTCTCAAAGACACGTGTGCGCTTGCGAAGGAGTCCGGAAGCGAGTATGGGATTCTGTCCCGAGGGTAGCGGCCACCCACGCTTCGGCGGGTCCGGCGAACCATTAACTTTCGAGCGAAGTTCATGCAGAGTGTCCAAAAAATAGCGGGCCAGGCCAAATTGAATCTCACCCGAGGGGTTCACCCCAAAATCCGCGTGCATCCGCGTCCATCCGCGGCCAATGATTATGCGCCGCCCATCATTAGCTCCCGATCAACGCCGGTTAACGCAGATTTTGCGCGGAACCGTAGTATTCGATCTGTCCAGCGGGGAAGCTTTGGGAAGCTCACGGCAGGTAAGGAACGCGATAATTTCCTTGGGAGCTAATTCGTAGACACTACCCTCCTGTACTGTCTTCAAAATAACGAGACAGCCTTGGACGGCGGACCCCTTGGTCCGCGCCGAGGCCCCCGCCTCGGCTTCCCGGAACACATGCACGAACCAGGCCGATGGCTGCGGAGCCGGTGCTCTGCCTTCATCCGAGTGCCTGGCCAATTTGCGGACCCTACCCCAGTGCGATTTGACGGCGGGCGAAAGAGCGCGAGCAGGGGCTCGCGCGCCGGCGAGGGCGCCCGCCCCACCCCGTTTGGCTCTAGGAGTCTGTCGGAATGAAGCTGTTTTCGACCAAGAATCAATCACTTACAGACCATGCAACGTTCGTAAGTTATTGATTCTACGTTCGAGAAATTCTATCTCCGACAGACTCCTAGGCTGTGGTGTATGGGTCAGTTTGGTATTGTCAGCTCCGCCAGTTGAGGAACTGCCAATCGGAGCGGCGGACCGCCGTTAGAAGTTACATCAACTGACCTTTCCTGCAAGCCTCGGTTTATAATTAAGGGGACCCGCGTTCCTCCACCCGTGTTTTACTCCGTTCATACCCGCCTCTGTTGGTTGCTGGCAGCTTTCCTGCTCACTGCCGCCGCGTTTGGCCAGAATTCGGAAGCCGCCTTTCGCCGCGGTCTCGCGCTGCATCAATCCGGCGATCTGCGCGGAGCCATCGATGCCTATGAAGAATGCCTGAAGCTGGACCCAAACCGCTATGACGCCCGGTCCAACGCCGGTGCCGTGCTGTCCGCGCTTGGCCGCTATGAGGAAGCGGTAGAACAATACCGGCGCGCACTACTATCCGCACCGCCGCAATTCGCCCCGCGGCTGCGCCAGAATCTGGCTCTCGCTTTTTATAAGTCGGGACGGTATACCAACGTGATCGCTACGCTATTGGAAAGCCGGCAATCCAGCGGCGCCGATCTGAAAGCCGACCTGCTGCTGGCC
>JANXXV010000274.1 GCA_025350445.1 Bryobacteraceae bacterium
GAGTTGAAAGCATCAACCCTCCTGGATGTAGAAGCATTTTGAATGTATCACATGTACAACGGGGGCTTGTTATCATCGCCCCGCAATGATGTAGAGCAAGTTGCAGGCTACACCAAGTTTCAGACAAGTTTCAGCTAAGCTTTTTTCTTCCAGTATTCCATCGTCGAACCGGTGTACACTCCCTGCCCCACAACCGCTCGCTTGCGAATATCCGCCAGTTCTTCGGAAGTCATCGGCTTGAACGATTGCAGAGTACGGACATTATCTTCCATCTGGCCCTGCGTTCCGGCACCGCAGATGGCAACATGAATCGGGAGGCTCAGCGTATAACGCAAGCATTCGCTTGGGCTGAGGGCGCGAAGCAGAAACGCCTTGCAGAACACCTTGATCGCCTGGATTCCGATTCCCATTTCAACCGCCACCGGCAGCGGGGTTTTCTCGAAACTCAGATAGGCGTGATCCGCTGCGTGGAGCGGCATTAGAACTGTATCCCACTTGGGATACGCTTTCAGAAGTTGTGCGTGAACCTCGGGGTCGAAATGGCCCGTGAAACCGATGAAGCGGCATTTGCCCTCTTTTTTGGCTGCTTCGAATGCTTCCATCGCGCCGCCGGGGCTGAGTATGCGGTCGATTTCATCCTTCGTCGTGACCGAATGCATCTGCCACAGATCCAGGTGGTCGGTCTTCAGTTGCTTCAGGGAAAGATGCAGTTCGGCCTGTGCTTCCTTCGCCGTGCGCTTCAGGCTTTTGGTTGTCAGAAAGACATTCTTTCGCACCCCAGACAGTCCAATTCCATACGCTTCCTCCGACTTCCCATCCCAATAGCTATGAGCGCAATCGAAGTAGTTGACCCCCATGTCGTAAACCCGGCGCACATGGGCAGCCGCGGAGGAAATATCCGGAAACAGATCCATACGCGCACCACCTTGCGCGATCCGCGTGACTTTTACGCCGGTTTTCCCGAAGTCCGTCATTGGAACGTCCCCAGTCTTCACTTTCGCGGGTTTCGCGTATGCTCCCGTGATCCCTACACCGGCGAACGCGCCGCCGACAAATGATCTTCGTTTCATGTCAACTCCTTTTGAAAGTTCGCTACTCGCCACACTCGCTGCTATGCCAGGAAAGTGCCGTCTTGTCCTGCGCTTCTCATCAAAACAGCAATTTCAAGCCAAGCTGAATGATACGCGGATCGGCCGCGGAGCTGATCACGCCAAACGTCGCGGTACCGAATCCGGTGCCCGGCGTGCCAAAGTTCGGATGATTGAAGCCGTTGAAAAACTCGCCGCGAAGCTGCGTCGTAAACCGCTCCCCAATCTTTGTATTCTTGGTGAAAGAAAAGTCGAAGTTGACCACACCCGGCGAGCGTACATCGGGCAACGTTCGCGACGTATTTCCAAATGTGAAGGCCGCGGGTTGTGAGAAGACGGATGTATCGAAAAAGCGGTTCAGGCGCTCTTCCACAGGTCCTTCCAGCCTCGCGCTCTTTCCCGAGTTATTCGGCCGCGACCCGCCTCCGAACGAATTCGTCTGGTTTACCGCAGTCGTCAAGCCCAGAACGAACCCCGACTGAATTGTCGTGATACTATTCACCTGCCAGCCGCCCGCCAAAAGCGAAACCAACCGCGTCGAATTGCCCAGAAATGTTTTGCCGCGGCCGAAAGGAAGCTCCCAATTGGCGCTCAGTACCAGGCGCCGGGATTGGTCGAATCCCACCAGCGACCGGTCCGCGCGCCGGTCGTAGTTGTTCTGGAAACCAGGATCGGAAACAACCGCGTTCGCAACTGGACCTCCGATCTGTTTCGCCCCCGTGAACGCTCCCAGGAACGTGAATCCATAGCTAAAGCGGTGCTCCAACTTGATCTGCACGGAATGATAGATCGTCGAAACGTCACGCACGTTCCGCGCCAATACGTTGTCGAATTGGGGATAAGGCCGCAGCAGTTGTCCCCGTGCCACCTTCGGCTGGCTCAATGGCCCCACGGTGACGTAAGGAGCAAACGGATTTAAAACCTGTTCGAGCAACGCCGGCCCTAGAGCGAGATATTGGCCAGGCAGTTGGTTAAATTGTTCGTTCACGGGAAGGCTTGTGCCCTTGTTGCCGGAATACGCGACGTCGATGAGGAAGTTCGCAGGCAGTTCGCGCTGTATGTCGAAGTTCCACTCTTGAGCATACGCACTCGGATCGTTACGCCGTACGGTGGTGAGGCTTTGACCAAGTTGCGTTTGCAGCCCATTCACGCCGCCCGCACCGCGAACCACACCTCTTGGGAACGGATTGCTGAGGCGGTCAGCGGGAGTAATGCCGCCGTCCAGCGAGCTAAGGAACGTAGTGGTTGCCACGAAGCCTTCCGCACCATTCGCGGGCCCGGCTCCGTCTCCGGTATTCGGCAGGAAGAACAGACCGTAGCCCCCGCGCACCGCCGTCCTGGAGTTCACAGCATAAGCGAATCCAAACCGCGGACCCCAATTATTCCAGTTGGTCAATTTCTGACGCCGCGGGTTGTCACCCACCCCGGTGAACTGCAGCCCGCCCCGCAGGTCCGGGATACCCACTTTCGGCCCGATCGGATTCGTCACTGTTGGATCGAACCAGCTCAAGCGGTTGTAGCGTTCGTTGCGCCCCGTCTCCACTTCGTAGCGCACGCCGAGATTAAATGTCAGCTTCGACGTCGCCTTATAGTCGTCTTGCAAATATCCGCCGAAATACCTGTAGCTCACCGAAATGGGCGGCACGATATCGATGTCGCCCGATGACGGCAGTCCGAGAAGCAGCGACGCGATGCTATGACCGGAAGTTGAATTGGTGCGCAGAGGATCGGAACTTGTGAAGCGCGTGTCGAAGAAGAACTCGCCTTGCTCGATGACCGGCTCCAGTTCATTCAGCAGGATCTGCCGGAAGTCACCGCCGACCTTCAACGTATGATGCGTCAGCACTTTTGTCACGCTACTCTGGAACGTATGTGTAAGATCGCCGCGGCGGATATTATCGGTCCCGCGCTGCTGGATGCCGCGGAAACCGGTTGGCATAAACGAGGGCAACGCCCGCACGCCCACCTGCGCGTTATACTCTTGCGGAAATCCAAGTGTGGTTAAGTCGAGGCCCAGCAGCGGGGGATCTCGCGCCACCCACTGCCGGATGAATCCGTAGCGAAAGTTTAACAAGAGAGACGGCGAGAGCGTCCGTGTGTCATCTAGTGCAAAGTTACGCGCGTTGACGTTGATAGGCAAACCGCTTCCGCCCGGGTTAACCCACCCCGCGCCGTTCCCGAAGAAGTCGAATCCTCCACGCGTAATATTGCTAAAGGAGAACCGGCCGAAGATTCTGTGATTGTCATTGATGGCGTGATCGAGGCGCACTGAGTACTGGTCCTGGGTGTTCGGCGTGCTGCCCGCGCCTGTCCAATTGTTGACTGCCGCGGCTCCGGTTCCGGCCGAGTTCGGCGTTGGCCAGAACGTACGGACTTTCGCCCCAACCGCGTCGAAGCGGCCCGTAGGGATTGTGTTACCAGGAAACGGATCGCGGAGAAAATTGCCGGGACGTTGTGGATCGGATCGTGTTGTGAGCGGATCGTAAATTCCGATCAGTTGGCCGGCTCCGTTCAAGGTTTTACTGAAATCGCCCTGCAACTGCGCCGGTGTGGGAATTGTGTACGTTTGAGACAGCGCGCGGCGGTCGCGCAGCCCCTCGTAGGAAGCGAACCAGAAAGTGCGGTTGTGACCGTCGTAGAGCTTTGGCAACAGCAGAGGCCCGCCCGCGGTCCCGCCGAATTGGTTGAGGGCATTGTGTGCCTTATCCCTGCCGGCCCGATTATTGAACCAATTGTTCGCGTCGAACACACTGTTCCGGACAAACTCGTACAGGCTACCGTGCAATTGGTTGGTGCCGGACTTATACACCAGATTGATGACGCCGCCGCCCGTTCGTCCAAACTCGGCAGTGAAGTTACCGCTTTGCACTTTGAACTCCTGAATCGCATCCACCGAGGGTGTAAAACCGGGAGCATTCGTGGTCGCCGTGTTTACCGGAATCCCGTCGATCAGCGTTTCGTTAGTAAGCGGCTGGCTGCCGTTCATCGAAAAGTATCCACTGGCGTAGGCATTGGCGCGTGCTGGAAGATTGCCAAACTCACCCAACGGCTGGGCTCCGGTCGTCAGCGTGATCAGCGCGAACGTATTCCGCCCGGCCAGCGGAAACTCGACGATTTTGCGATTGTCTACCACTTGGCCCAAAGACGACGTCGTTGGTTGCAGTAACGGCGTTTCAGATGTGACCTGCACCGATTCGGAGGTTTCGCCGACCTCGAGAGCAATTGCCAGCACGATGGATTGCTGCACTTCCACATCAAGACGCGGGCGGACGGAAAGCTTGAAACCGTCGCGGGACGTCTCGAGCCGGTACTGTCCCGGCGGCACCAGGGCAAAGACGAAACTGCCATCTTCCTTGCTTTCTTGGGTCCGTTGTTCATTGGTTCCGGCATTGGTGATCGAGAGTCTTGCGCCGGGGATAACCGCGCCGCTAATGTCTTTCACCGTGCCGGAGACGGTACCCGTGAAACTCTGCCCAGCGAGCGGCATGCAAATTGCGAGCAGCGAAATCAGTAGTCTGTTTTTCGAGCAAAAGCCTTTCATTCGAACCTCCATGGACCTACTTCCACTCGGCGGGAAACACCTGTGGCGCCAATAAACGCTTTGGTTCACCATCAATTACTTAGGCAAGCTATCGAAGCGATGCAAAGGGGCCTCGGTCTACATGCGTATGTAACAATCACGAGGTGGTAAATCTTTTGATAATTACGATGAAGAAATGCTATCCAAAGCTGGAGCGGATGTCAATAATCCGAATCGTCCCACAATGACGAGGCGAGGATTCCTAGGCGGGACGGCGGCGCTTTTCACGAACAAAGCCAACGCGGCGGCAAAGCCGAACTTCGTGTTCATCCTGACTGACGATCAGGGCTGGTTCGATCTGGGCGTGAACGGCAATCCGCACATCGAAACGCCGCACATCGACAGGCTCGCC
>JANXXV010000278.1 GCA_025350445.1 Bryobacteraceae bacterium
CTCCCTTGTGCTCCCGCGAATCGACCCGTTCCACCGGTAATAGTGTGAACCTCCTCGATACTAAATAGACCGGGTTCAATCACTTGACCAAATCCGGTAATTGTCGTAGAGATGCTGTCTCGATTGGCGGCAATCAAACGAGCAGACCCTGTTGAAGTGAGGGTCGCGAAGTCTACCGTAACCGTTTGGGTCAATGAGAATTGACCCACAAGGGTGCCAATTCCCGTGCCCACTGTAAGGACCGTTACCGTGGTGTTGGTGAAGGCTATGTCGAAGTCCTGGCCTTGCATCGCACCCTTAAAGGGTACTTGGTTCTGTGCCGCCGCCGGGACGGCAAGCGACGCTGTCAGAATCATCGCCGCTATCGGCAGATAAATATTGAATCTCGTTATGGTTTTCATACTGGAATCTCCTTTTAGGTTTATCGATCAGGCGGCCAGTCCTAATCCGGCTCACCTGCCACGAATAAGGAATCGCGGGCTGGAGGTTACAGTCTCCGGGGCGAAAGGCATATAATAGCTGTGCAAATCCGGCCGAAATGCCAAATTGTCCTCAGTGCGGAGCGGAATTGGGGTCCGGCGATCCCGCGGGACTGTGCCCTATGTGTCTGATCCAAGGCGCACTTGGGAGTTCCGGTACTGAGGAGTTCAGGACTGAGACGGTTGGCCCTGCCACAGCCGTGGCGCGGGATGAGGACTTCGGCCGCTATCGGATCATCCAGTTGCTGGGCGAAGGGGGTATGGGCACCGTTTATCTAGCCGAACAGCTTGAGCCCATTCGCCGGCGCGTGGCTCTTAAGGTTGTGAAGCTCGGCATGGACACCGCCCAAGTGCTCGCACGCTTTGATAACGAGCGCCAGGCGCTGGCGATGATGGACCACCCTAACATCGCCCAAATCTTCGACGCCGGCGCGACCGCCAAAGGGTGCCCGTACTTCGTGATGGAGTACATTGAGGGCGCACCCATAACCCAGTATTGCGATCGCAAGCGGATGACCACCAAGGAGCGGCTGGCGTTATTCTTAGCGGTCTGCCGTGCGGTCCAACATGCGCACCAGAAGGGTGTGATCCACCGTGACCTGAAGCCGTCGAATGTGCTGGTGATGGAACAGGACGGCGCGCCGGTTCCTAAGGTGATCGATTTCGGCATCGCGAAGGCCACCGACAAGTGGGCCGTAGAGAACACGTTGCTCACGCAGTTCGGCCAGATCGTCGGGACGCCGGAGTACGCCAGCCCTGAGCAGGCCGACACGATGACGGGAGACATCGATGAAAGCTCCGATGTGTATTCGCTCGGCGTGCTCTTGTACGAGTTGCTGATCGGAGCCGTGCCGTTCGACACGGCTATGTTGCGCCACGCCGGTTTCGCTGAAATGCTGCGGATCATCCGCGAAGAAGAAGCGCCTTCGTTGTCACGAAAGCTTACCTCGATGGGGGCGGCGGCGACCGGCATTGCCGCGCGCCGTCAGACCGACCCGGTTTCGCTGCGCCGCCTCGTCAACGGCGACCTGAACTGGATCACGATGAAGGCGCTGGAGAAGCCGCGTGAGCGGCGCTATGCCTCGGTGTCAGACCTCGCAGCCGATATCCAGAGGCACATGGAGGACTGGCCGGTGCTGGCCTCGCCGCCGGGGAGGATTTACCGAACCCGGAAGTTTCTCCGCAGGCAGAGGCTGGCCGCTCTTGGCATAGCCGCGGGAGTCGTATTTCTCGTGTTGAGCGGTGTGACAGCCTGGTCGCTCTCGCATCGCGATTTCGCGGCGAGACCCAAGCTGACCGAGAAGGATACGATTGTCCTCGCGGATTTCGACAACAAGACCGGCGATCCGGTATTCGACGACACGCTGCGCCAGGGACTGTCCGTGGAGCTTCAACAATCGCCGTTCCTCACGATGATTTCGGACAGGAAGGTCCAGCAGACGCTGGCTCTCATGGGACAGGCCAAAGAGGCGCGGCTGACTTCGGAACTGGCTCAGCAGATCTGCGAGCGAACAGCAAGTGCGGCTGTCCTGGAAGGCTCGATCGCACGGGTTGGAAGCCAATATGTATTGAGACTCCGCGCAAAGAACTGCAACACGGGAAACATTTTGGATCAGGAGCAGGCGGTGGCGGCCAGGAGAGAAGACGTCCTGAACTCCCTGAGTCAGATCGCGCGTAGTTTCAGAACCCGGGTAGGCGAATCGCTGGTCACGGTGGAAAAGCACTCGACGCCCCTCGCCGAGGCTACGACATCTTCACTCGAAGCCTTGAAAGCTTACAGCACCGGAGTAAAGGTGGTCGTATCCTTCGGGGCCGCCGCGGCCATACCCTCTTTTCGGCGCGCTGTCGAAATCGATCCCAAATTCGCGATGGCGTACGCCAGTTTGGGGCTTGCGTCCAGCAGTGTTGGAGAGTCCGTGTTGTCGGCGGAAAGCACTACAAAAGCCTGGCAACTGCGGGATCGAGTCAGCGATCAGGAAAAGTTTTTCATCGACTTTACCTATGACCGGCAGGTGACGGGAAATCTGGAAAAGGCGTACCAAACCCTCGAGTTGTGGTTTCAGACTTACCCTCGCGGGGAGATGCCAAATGCCCAGAGTTTTTTAGCGGGCCTTTCCACTCATGGGACCGGCCGATTTGAAAGAGCGATTGAAGCATCCCAAAAAGAAATCGCGGCGGATCCCGATTTTGCGCTCCCGTATGCCGGTCTTGTGCAGAGCTACTTTCTCACCGACCGCTTCCCCGAAGCGGAGAGCACGCTTCAGCGCGCCTCCGAGCGCAAGCTGGAAATGCCCGATTTTCTAGTCCTCCGATACAACATCGCGGTGCTAAAGGGCGACCAGGAGCAGATGGACCGGGCAGTAGGTC
>JANXXV010000284.1 GCA_025350445.1 Bryobacteraceae bacterium
TTTCTTCTGCGGCGATTACAGTAGGGCGCAAAACATTACAGCAGTTGTAAAAAAAAATGTATCCAGCACGTAACGTGAGGGCCAGTGGCGGCGTTATCTAATCAACCCCGTTACAACGGCGGGCGCAGACACCCCTACACCCAAACATGCGCCCGCTTTTCTGCTCCGGATTTTTATTCGGAGAACATTCCTTCAAACAGCGGGGAACTCAAATAGCGCTCCGCCGAATCCGGTAGAATCACCACAATCGTCTTCCCTTTCATTTCCGGCAATTTCGCCAACCGGACGGCCACCGCGGCCGCTGCACCGCAGGAGATGCCGCAGAGAATCCCCTCTTCCTTGGCCAACCGCCGCGCCATTTCGATGGATTCTTCATTGGTAACGGATTCGACGCGGTCCACCATGGACAGATCGAGCGTGTCTGGAATGAACCCCGCGCCGATTCCCTGAATTTTGTGCGGGCCCGGCTTCAGATCCTGCTTATTACGCGCCTGCGCGATCACCGGGCTGTTGACCGGTTCCACCGCTACCGACAGAATGTTCTTCTTCTTCTCATTCTTGATGTAGCGGGAAACGCCGGTGATGGTCCCGCCGGTGCCGACGCCGGATACAAACACATCGATTCCGCCCTCGGTGTCGTTCCAGATTTCCGGGCCAGTGGTTGTGAAGTGAATTTCCGGGTTCGCCGGGTTTTTGAATTGTTGCAGCAGAATGTAGCGGTCCGGGTCGGTCGCCACCAGTTGCTCGGCGCGCGCGATGGAACCCTTCATGCCGCTGGCGCCTTCTGTGAGGATCAAGTTCGCGCCAAGCGCCTTGAGCACCTTGCGCCGCTCGATGGACATAGTTTCGGGCATGGTGAGGGTGATGCGATAGCCTCGGGCGGCGGCGACGAAAGCGAGCGCGATTCCTGTGTTCCCGCTGGTGGGTTCAATCAGTTCCTTACCCGGCTTTAGAATGCCGCGCTTTTCCGCGTCCCAAATCATGGCCGCCCCAATGCGGCACTTTACGGAATAGGCCGGATTGCGCCCTTCAATCTTGGCCAGGATGGTGGCTGGAGCACCATCGGGGACTCTGTTCAACTTCACGAGCGGCGTGTTGCCGATGCTGAGGGAGTTGTCCTGATAGATCATGTCGTCTCCTAGTGTTTCACACTAAATATCCCAGTTCGGGACATATTTCCCCTGGCCTTCGCGCCATTGCCGGGCGAGGTCGGCGAAGTTAGTCTGGTCGATGACGGCAGAGATGGCTTGGTCGACACCGCGCCACATTTCCGCGAAGGGCGAGTCGGTCTTGTGCTTCCCGTCGCGCTTGGCATCCTTGGCGCCTTCCATGTAGCGGACCACTTGACCGACGGTTATGGATTCAGGTGGCCGGGCGAGCAGGTAGCCGCCTTCGGCGCCGCGCCGGGATTCGACGAAGCCGCCCTGTTTGAGGCCGGCGAGGATCAGTTCGAGGAATTTTTGCGGGATTTTCTGGCGGCGTGCGACGTCGGCGATTTTGATGGGTGCGCCGCGATGGTACATTGCCAGATCGAGGATGGCTTGCAGTGCGTAATCGCCCTTAACCGAAGTAATCATAACGAGGTTGGTGATTCACCTTATCGCAAGTAGAGATTAGCGGATTGAGCGGGGATAGTCAAACTGAAGCCTGCATCTTACTATTGACTTCGAGTAGCCGCAAACATATTGTATGAGGTTATACATCGCACCCTCTCCGTCTGGAGGGTGTCGATGGAATTAAGGAGCGTCCATGAAACACCTCAAACCCTTCGCGGTGGCGATCGCTTTACTATCCTTGACCACAATGCTCAAGGCTCAACTGGATACCGGCACGATCACTGTCCTGGTGAAGGACGTTTCCGGGTCCGTTGTGCCTGGAGCAAACGTGGTCCTGCGAAATGAGAACACCGGAATTGAAGTCCGTACCGGAACCACGAACGAGCAGGGAAATTTCAACGCGGCGCTGATTCCGAGCGGCAGCTACTCTATCCATGTCGAACTACAAGGGTTCAAGGCATCCCAACAATCGGGGATCTACCTACAGGTAAATCAGCAACTCTCGGTTCCCGTGGCGCTCCAGGTCGGCGAGGTCAGCGAACAGGTAACTGTCACGGGCGCGGCGCCGCTTGTCGAATCCACTTCGGGTGCGATTCGCGAGACTGTGGACCGCGTGCGAGTCTCCGAGTTACCGCTCAACGGCCGCAATGTCCTGCAGTTGCAGGTCTTGATTCCGGGTTCGGTCAGCGCCGGTTCGCTGGACCAGGGCGCCGGCACGCCGGGCTATGCCGTCAACGGCGGTATCGGCGGGTCGAATATGTATTCGCTGGATGGCGGCGAATACCAGGATGCCTACTTCAACGCACCGCTGCCCTTTCCCAACCCGGACGCGATCCAGGAGTTTACGATTCAGACCAATTCCTACGGCGCCGAATTCGGCCGGAACCGCGGCGCATCCATCAACGCGGTCACCAAGTCAGGCACCAACGAATTCCATGGCGGTGCATTTGAGTTTGTGCGCAACGATCATCTTGACGCCCGCCCGTTCTTCTCCACTGCCGTCCCGGTTTTCAAGCGCAACCAGTTCGGGGCGCAGATCGGCGGCCCGATACGCAAGAACAAGACTTTCTTTTTCGCCGCCTGGCAGGGAACGCATGAGCGCGGAACTCCCACCACAAGCAATGCAACGGTATTGACAAGCGCCATGAGGGCAGGCGACTTCTCGCAACTGCTGCCTGGCAAGGCGCTGATCGATCCGGTGTCAAAAGCCCCCTTTCCAGGGAATGTGATTCCCCCATCCCGGTTCAGTAAACCGGCCGTCAACTTCCTGAACAAGTTTGTCCCTCTTCCCAACCTTGGCAATAACTTCGTCACCCCCCTGCCGTCTCCCAAAGATGGAAATCAATATCTGACGCGAATCGATCATGAGATAGGCCATAAAGACAACTTGTACGGAAGGTATATCTTCAACGACGATTATCTGTTCAGCCCGGCGGGGAACCTGGCGAACTGGGGGGTTGACCAGACGTTCCACCGCCAGGGAATGGTAGTGGGCGAGACTCATTTGTTCAGCCCCTCGCTGATCAATAGCTTCTTGTTCGCCTTCAACCGCACATACTCCTACATTGTGCAGACACCGGACTTTCAGTGGGCCGACCTGGGAGCGAATATCCCGGCGGCAAGTCCGGTGACCCATAGTTGGCAGAGCCTGACCGTCAGCGGATATTTCACGGCCACCACGGGGACCTTTTGGGATCTGGCCCGCAAGACATACAATGTGAGCGATTCGTTGAGTTGGAACCACGGCAGGCACTCGGCCAAATTTGGCGCCCAGATCTCCCGCTACCATGTCGACCAGGTGAATGAATTCTTTTCCCGCTTCGGTGGCACATTTAATGGATTTGCAACTGGCGACGCCGCCGCCGATTTCCTGCTGGGCAACATGAACCAGTTACGGACGGTTGGTGTGCTGAGCAACAACCTGGATCAGACTAACTGGCAGTTTTTCGCCTCAGATGATGTGAAAGTCAATCAACGGCTGACGGTGACGGTGGGGATGCGCTGGCAGCCGGACCTTCACTTCAGCGAAGCAAGCGGGAAAGAAAGCTCTTTCCGCCCGGGTTTGCGTTCATCCGTGTTTCCGAACGCGCCGCTAGGCCTGCTCTTCAAAGGGGATTCGCAACTGCCGGGCAACGTCATCAGCCCCAATTGGAATAACTTCGCTCCCCGAGCCAGCTTCGCCTACGATGTGTTCGGTAAAGGCAAGACAGCGCTGCGCGGCGGATACGGGATCTTCTTCGATGATTTTGCCTCCATTCGATTGAACCGTTTTCCGCTGATTCAACCCTACGTTCTGGATACCACCCTGTTCGATGTGCCGTTAGCGGACCCGTTTCAAGGCAAGAGTCCGTATCCTTTCGTTCCGCCAACGACAACCGAGCAGAAGAAGGCCTACCAATTCGTGAGGCCCGCGGCTACTACATCCTTCAATGCGGATTTCCGGACCCCGTATGCGCAACAGTGGAACTTCAACATTCAGCAACAACTACCTTTCGAGACAGTAATGACGGTAGCCTATGTGGGCTCCAAGAGTTCCCGGCTGTTCGGCTCCCACAACATCAATCCGGCGGTCTACCGTCCCGGAGCGACGGCGGGCGATACGCAAGCCAGGCGAATCTACCAGGATTTCGGCACGATTGAAGACGAGTCCACCGCCGGCTATTCGCAATACCATTCGCTGCAATTGAGCGCCAACAAACGATTCTCGCGCGGCTTCACCATGCAGGCGGCTTACACGTTCTCGAAGGACATCGGTCTGACGTCGTCACAGGGCGAGGGTTCACTGGGAACGAGAGATCCGAACAACTGGAATCTTGATAAGGGTCTGATGCCCACCGACCGGACGCACATACTGGCCATTTCGTCGGTTTGGATGATGCCATCTCCGCGCGGCAACAAAGCTCTCACCGCGGCACTTGGCGGTTGGCAGTTGAGCGGAATTCTGACAGCGAACAGCGGCGCACCGTTGAAGGTGAGCGCGGGCGTGGACCGTTCGCTAAACGGGCAGGGCCTGGACACGTCGGATCTGATTGGCGACTGGCGCATCAATCAAGGCCGGTCGCGGGGGCAGGAGCTTCTCAGGTGGTTCAACACCTCGGCTTTCGCGCTGCCGGCACTGGGAACTGTGGGAACCGCGGGCGTGAACATCGTGCGCGGTCCGGCACTCTCGAACCTGGATTTTGCCGCGTTCAAGAACTTCCAGGTGAAGGAACGGTTCAAAGTGCAATTCCGTGCTGAGTTCTTCAATGCACTGAATCATCCCGTTCTCGGGAACCCAAACACCACGTTTACCAACGGAAATTTTGGGAAGATACTCGGCACACAGACTGCTCCACGAGTGGGAGAGGTGGGGCTGAAGTTCTCCTTCTAAACCGCCGGAACTAACTGGTGCGCCTTGGCCTTCTTGCTCTTGCGGCGCTGCGCCATTTCCTGCAAGTTCGACATGTAGGTGTAGAAAACCGGCGTCAGGTAAAGCGTGACCAACTGCGAGAACAACAGTCCGCCGACCACGACGAGACCCAGCGGCTGACGCGCTTCGCCGCCCGCACCGTAACCAAGTGCGATTGGCACGGCGCCCAGCAGCGCCGCCATGGTGGTCATCATGATGGGGCGGAAGCGGATCAGGCAACCTTGATAGATGGCCTCTTTCGGGGTCATGCCGCCGCGCTCGGCGTCCAGGGCGAAATCGATCTGCATGATCGCGTTCTTCTGCACGATGCCGATCAGCATGATAAGTCCGACGAACGCGTAGATGTTCAGATCCATATTGAAGATAAACAGCGTAAGCAACGCGCCGAAGCCGGCCGAGGGCAGTCCGGAGAGAATCGTGATCGGATGAATGTAACTCTCGTAGAGAATACCGAGCACGATGTACACCACCATGATCGCCACCAGCAGCAGCACCCACAGATTGCCCAGCGAACTCTGGAACGCCTTGGCCGCTCCTTGGAACGTGGTGCTGATGGTCGGCGGCAGAACACGGTCGGCAGCATTGCGCACCTTCGTCACGGCGTCGCCCAGCGCGTAGCCCGGTTGCAGCCCAAAGGAAATGGTCACGGCCGGCAACTGGCCGTAGTGGTTGATCGCTTGCGGCCCCAACTTCTGGCTGATTCTGGCTAGCGTATCGAGCGGAATCAGGCGCCCGTTCGTGTTCTTGAAATACAAGAGCGAGAGGGCCTTTGGGTCCTGTTGATATTCGGGCTTGAGTTCCAGCAGTACCTTGTATTCATTGATTGACGAGTAAATCGTCGACACCCAGCGCGGACCGTAGGCATCATAAAGCGAATTCTCAATTTGCTGGGCGTTCACCTGGACGGCCGCCGACTTGTCGCGGTCGATCGTGATGTCCACCTGTGGGCTCTTGATCAGCAGATCGCTGGTGACGTCCTGCAGGCCCGGAATTTTTTCAACTTCAGTCAGTAGCTCCTGAGCTCTGGCATAAAGCTCCACCTTGTCGGGCGCCTGCATCGAGAATTGATAGAGGCTCTTGGTCACTTGGCCACCGATGCGGATAGTGGGCGGGTTCTGCACGTAGACGCGCATTCCCGGGAAGCCGGTCAGCTTCGGCCGCAGTTCAGCGATCACGTCGTTCACCAGCAGCTTGCGCTGGGTCCGGGGTTTCAGGTGGACTACCAACTGCCCAAAATTCGGGCCGCCCAACGTCGCCGAGCCGCCGCCCCCGATAGTGGACATCAACCCTTCCACGTTCGGATCGGTACGAAACACTTCAGCGATGGCGTTCTGATAGGAAACCATCTGCTGAAACGACGTTCCTTGCGAGGCCTCGGTGATGGCCAGAATCTGGTCGGTATCCTGATCGGGAATGAAGCCTTTGGGGATCAACACGAACATGTAACCGGTGGCTATCAACACAAGGAGCGAAACCACCATGGTGGCCGGCCGGAAGCGGAGAACGACCTTGAGGGAGCGGTCGTAAAGTTCCAGCCACTTGTCGAAGAATTTCTCGGTAATGCGGTAGAACCAGGAATGATGCTGTTCCTGCGGCGGACGTAGAAACCGGCTGCAAAGCATCGGGGTCAGCGTTACCGAGACCACTCCGGAGATCAGAATAGCGACACAAATTGTAACGGCGAATTCCTTGAACAGCCGTCCGAGAATGCCGCCCATGAAAAGGACCGGGATGAAAACCGCCGCCAGCGACAGGGTCATCGAAACAATGGTGAATCCAATCTCTTTCGATCCGTTGAGCGCGGCTTCAAGCGCCGGCTCGCCCATTTCCATATGGCGAACGATATTCTCCAGCATCACGATGGCATCGTCGACGACGAACCCGATGGACAGGATTAAGGCCATCATCGACAGGTTGTCCAGGCTGTAATCCAGCAGGTACATCACGGCGAACGTGCCGATGATGGAGAACGGCAGCGCCAAGCTGGGAATCACGGTGGCGGAGAAGTTGCGCAGGAAGAGGAAGATCACCATCACGATCAGCCCGAGGGTGAGTGCCATGGTGAATTTCACGTCAGAGTAGGATTCCTGGATCGTTTCCGAACGGTCGTACAAAATATTCATCTGCACCGATGGAGGCAGCTCGTTTTTGAAAACCGGAAGCAGTTGCTTGATCCCTTTGGTGACCTCCATGGTGTTGGTTCCGGGCTGCCGCTGAATTCCCAACACAATGGCGCGCTGGCTTGAATCTTTGTCGGAGAACCAGGAAGCGGTCTTGTCGTCTTCCACGCTGTCGATTACGTCGCCCAACTCTTCCAGCCGCACCGGGGAGCCTTTGCGATACGCCACAATCAGCGGTTTGTATTGCGCGGCGCTGGTTAATTGTCCGCTGGCCTGCAGGGTGAAGGCGCGCTGCGGACCGTTAATGGTTCCGGTGGGCAGGTTGACGTTCCAGTTCTTCAACGCCGTCTCCACTTCATTGATGCCCACTTGCCGCGCGGCCATTG
>JANXXV010000300.1 GCA_025350445.1 Bryobacteraceae bacterium
ACCAACCCTGAGAAATGGGCCATGTCCACCAGCAGCAGAGCACCAACCGAATCGGCGATCTCGCGGAAGCGCTTGAAATCGATGATTCGCGGATAAGCACTGGCCCCGGCGATGATCATCTTCGGCTTGTTCTCTTCCGCCAGCCGAGCCACCTCGTCGTAATCGATAAGCTCGTCTTCCTTGCGTACTCCGTAGGCGACCACTTTGTACGTCTTGCCGGAGAAGTTCAACGGGTGCCCGTGAGTCAGATGGCCGCCGTGCGCCAGATTCATTCCGAGTATCGTGTCACCGGGCGTGAGCACTGCGCCGAAGGCCGCCTGATTGGCCTGCGAGCCGGAGTGCGGCTGCACGTTCGCATACTCGGCGTTGAACAACTTCTTGGCGCGGTCGCGCGCCAGGTTCTCCACAATGTCGGCGTATTCACAGCCGCCGTAATACCGCTTGCCGGGGTAGCCTTCGGCGTATTTGTTTGTGAACACGCTGCCGGCCGCTTCGAGGATCGCCTCCGAAGTAAAGTTCTCACTGGCGATCAGTTCCAGGCGGGAATCCTGCCGCTCCAGTTCGTGCCGGATAGCGTCGTAAACCTGCGGGTCGACTTCGGCGAGGGACCTCGCCATTCTCTGTTGTTCGTTCATCATTTACCGATCTTTTCCTCTTGGGCCAAGCGGTCAAGCTCGGCTAACTTGGCGATGCGGCGCACATGACGTACGCCCCCGCTGAAATTCGTATTCAGAAAGATGTCGACCAACTCCGCAGCTTCCGCCGGGGTGGTGAACCGGGCGCCCAGAGTCAGTATATTCGCATCGTTGTGTTCACGGGTGACGCGGACTTCTTCCGCATTAGTTCCCAGAGCCGCGCGAATACCGGGTACCTTATTGGCCGCCATCGACATACCGACGCCGCTGCTGCACACAAGAATGCCCCGCTCGGCGGCGCCGGCGGCAACTTGGTGACTGACGGCGGCGGCGAAGTCGGGATAGTCTGTCGACTCCTCGCTTCCGGTGCCGAAATCGGTAACCTGGAAGCCCTTCGAGCGCAATTCGTCGCGGAGTATCTGTTTCAAAGCGAACCCTGCGTGATCTGCGGCGATAGCGATTTTCATGGGGATTCGCTGTAATTCTACCATGCTACAATTGAGCCTTCACCGCTAAATCCCTTCGAGAATCCTTTAATGCTTTGGAGCAAATTGTTCATCCCCACTCTGCGTGAGAACCCCGCGGAGGCAGAGGTAGTCAGCCATCAACTGTTGCTGCGCGCGGGTTACGTGCGGCAGTTGGCGGCGGGCATTTATAACTACCTGTATCTGGCGCAGCGGTCGCTTTTGAAGATCGAAGCCATTGTTCGTGAAGAAATGGACGCCATCGGCGGCCAGGAGATGTTGTTGCCGGCGCTGAACCCGGCGGAGATATGGCAGGAATCCGGCCGCTGGACCGTGATGGGCGACAACATGTTCCGGCTGAAAGACCGCTGGGGCCGCGACCTCTGCCTGGGTATGACGCACGAAGAAGTGATGACTTCGGTGGCACGCGGCGAGATGCGCAGCTACAAGCAACTGCCGCAGATCTGGTATCAGATTCAGACGAAGTTCCGCGATGAACCGCGGCCGAAGTCGGGCCTGCTGCGCGTGCGGCAGTTCATCATGAAGGATTCGTATTCGTTCGATGTGGACGCGGCGGGTCTGGATGCCGCCTATCAGAAGCACTACGAAGCCTACAAACGGATTTTCGACCGCTGCGGCCTGAAATACATGGTGGTGGAGGCGCACTCCGGCGCCATGGGCGGCAGCCAGTCCCATGAGTTCATGGTGGCCTCCGATGCCGGGGAAGATTTTGTGGTGAACTGCCCGGCAACCGGCTATGCGGCGAATCTGGAGAAGGCGGTGTCGCGTGCGTTGCCTGTGGCGCTTCCCGATCCGGACGGCGATTTGAGCCCCGAAGAATTTCACACGCCGGGTCGCAAGACCATTGCGGAGGTGGCGGAGTTCACGGCGCTGCCCGAGACATCGCAGATGAAGAGTCTGGTGATGGCGGCCGACGGCAAACTGGTGCTGGCGTTGCTGCGCGGTGATCATTCGTTGAGCGAGACAAAATTCGCGTCGGCGGTAGGCGCGGTGGAAGTGCGGCCCGCCAATCCCGAAGAGATCCGCAACGCGTTCGGCGCGGACCCGGGTTCGCTTGGACCTGTCGGTGTAAAGAAGCTGCGTGTCATCGCGGACCTTACCTTGCAGGGCCGGCGCAACATGATCGCGGGCGCGAACAAGAACGACTACCACTTGCGCAACGTAACTCCGGGAGAAGATTTCCAGGCGGAGTTTTTCGATCTGCGGCAAGTAGCCGCGGGCGAGACCAGCATCGATACGGGCGATCCTTTGGAGCTGGTGAAGACGGTGGAGATCGGCCACATCTTCAAGCTCGGCTACAAGTATTCCGATTCCATGGGCCTTCGCGTCCTGGACGAATCGGGAAAAGAAGTGACGGTGATCATGGGCTCGTACGGTATCGGCATCGAGCGGATTCTGTGC
>JANXXV010000304.1 GCA_025350445.1 Bryobacteraceae bacterium
CCCATCGTATTCAAAATACTTTACGCAGAGGAAGACCGCCGCGCAAGCCAGGGTGATCAGCAGATAGACCAGGACTTTCCTGCGCTGCTCCGTCTTGGCGCAGTGTACCGCCATCACCATGGTGAAACTGCTTACCAGCAGCACCACCGTGTTCAGAAAACCGAGATTCTTATCCAGGTGATGATGCGCCTGAACAAAAGCCTCCGGGTACCTTGCCTGCATCAGACCGAAGCCGACGAACAGGCCTCCGAACAGCAGAATTTCCGTAGCTAGAAACAGCCACATCCCGATCTTGCCGGCATCCATCTGCTGTTCATACGTCGCAAAATGATGCTGCAGACTGGAATTGTGATGTTCGTGCGCGCCCTCTTGATGGACAACCGTGGCCGATTCGCTCATGTTTATGGTTTCCTCTCCGGCCTGTAATCGTACGGACCGTGCAATAAGACCGGGTCAAAATCGAAGTTGTGAGTGATGGGCGGCGATTGCGTCTCCCACTCGAACGTACGGCCGCCCCAGGGATTGCGGGGAGCATCGTACGGCTTGCGCAGCGAAGCCAGCAGGTAGCCGGCAGTAAGAAACAGCCCGGCGCCAAGCACCCACGAACCCACGGTTGAGAACGCGTGCAGCGGCTGAAATTGATCCAGGTAGTTGTAATACCGGCGAGGCATTCCGCGGCTGCCCAGAATGAATTGCGTAAAGAAGGTCATGTTGAAGCCGACGAATACCAGCCCGCAGCCGATCCGGGCAAGTTTCTCATTGTACATGCGCCCAAACATCTTCGGCCACCAATAATGCAGCCCCGACAGAAACGCAATTACGGTGCCGCCCATCATCACGTAGTGAAAGTGAGCGACAACGAAATAAGTATCGGTGAGGTGGATGTCCACCGAAAGCGCGCCCAGGAAGATACCTGTGAGTCCGCCAATGGAAAACAACAGCAGAAACGAAATGGCATAGAGCATGGGCGCTTCGAGCGAGATCGATCCGCGGTACATGGTGGCGAGCCAGTTGAATACTTTGACACCGGACGGGATGGCGACCAGGAACGTGAGGAACGAAAAGATCACCGAGGCTAGTGTGGATTGGCCGCTGACGAACATATGATGGCCCCACACCAGGAACCCGACCAGCGCGATTGAGACGCTGGAGAAGGCGATCGCTTTGTATCCGAAGATTGTCTTCTTTGAGAACGTCGGGATCACTTCCGAGATGATAGCCATGCCGGGGACGATCATGATGTAAACAGCCGGATGCGAATAGAACCAGAAGAAGTGTTGGAAAAGAACCGGGTCGCCGCCGATTGCCGGATCGAAGATTCCGATTCCGAACGACCGTTCCAGCAGCAGCAGCACCAGCGTGATGCCGAGCACAGGAGTGGCCAGAACCTGAATGATCGCCGTGGAATACATGCCCCATACAAACAAGGGCATTTGAAACCAGCCCATGCCGGGAGCGCGCATTTTATGGATGGTGGCAATGAAGTTGATACCGGTGAAGATGGACGAAAAACCTAGGATAAAGGCCGCCAGAACCATCAGGCTGACCTGGGTATTCGATGTAGTGCTGTAAGGCGTGTAGAATGTCCAGCCGGTATCCACGCCGCCGGTTACCATGGCAACAACTCCGAACAAGGCGCCGACCACGTAAATGTAATAACTGAACAGATTCAAGCGCGGGAACGCAACGTCTTTCGCCCCTAACATCAGCGGCAGCACGAAGTTTCCGAGCGCGGCGGGAATGGAAGGAATGATGAACAGGAATACCATGATGACGCCATGCAGCGTGAAAACCTTGTTATAGGTCTCGGCGGTCATGATGGTTTCCTTCGGCGTCAACAGTTCGATGCGCAGTAACATGGCGAAAATGCCGCCGAGCAAGAACGCGCCGAGCACCGCCCAAAGGTACATGATTCCGATTCGCTTGTGGTCGATGGTGGTCAGCCACGACATCAAACCTTTGGGCGAAGTTATGTAATTTACGCTGACGTCTTCCTTCACCGGCGTTTGGACTGCCTGGGTTGTGGGATGATTTGCCATTTTCTGATTAGCCTCGAAATACTACTTTAACGACTTGATAAACTCGATCACGCCGAGGATCTCACGCTCGCGGAGAAGTCCCTGAAATGTCGGCATGATACCTTCGTATGTCTTTACGATATGCTTTTGCGGTTCCAGGATCGATTCACGGATGTAGTTCTGATCTACCAGGATTTTCTGTCCGTCGGACATCTCATGGATCTCGCCGTAGATTCCCTTCCAACTGGGCCCGCCGTTGGCGGTGCGTCTTCCATCGAGCGCGTGGCAAGCCATGCATCCCTTTTCCTCGTAAACCAGCTTTCCAAGCAGCGGAAGCGGCATGGTTTTCAGCGTCTCGTCCCCTTCTTCCACCCACTTCCGATATGTGGCCTCATCATCCACATGGACTTTCGCCAACATGTCGGAATGGCTCTTACCGCAATATTCGGCGCAGAAAACCTGGTGCACTCCCAACTTGGTCGGTTCAAACCAGACTTCGGTGTAGCGGCCGGGAACCACGTCATGCTTGACGCGAAAGGCCGGGACGAAGAAGCTGTGCAGCACGTCTTCCGAGGTCATCACCAGCCGGACTGGTTTGCCGATCGGCACATGGATATCGTTGATGGTGCGGGTTCCGTCCGGGTATTCGAATTGCCACTGCCACTTCTTCGCCGTCACCTGGATTTCCATGGCGTTGCCAGGTGCGACGTTAGCGCGGACGAAGCCGTTGAAGCCCCAGAAGAAGACCACCAGGCAGATCAGCAGCGGTAAGACGCTCCAGGTGATTTCGAGATTCAGGTTGTGCGTGATGTGCGGGGTAACATCGTTCGGTCCCTTGCGCTGGTAGCGCATCAGGAAGAAAACGATCAGCCCGGCTATCAGGAAGAAGAAGAACGCACTGAGCAATACAATAAAGATGTAGAGATTATCGATATCGCGCGCGACCGTGGAGGCCTCTATGGGTAAAGTTAGATCACGGAACCATTTCATTTTACAGTCACCAGATTGTCCGGGACGTGGCGGTTACGTTCGCCTCGCCATAGACCGAAAAGTATCGAACCAAGAATAAAAATTGTCAGGATTCCCCCGCCCCGCATTACATTGCGCGCAAACAGCACGTAAGAACGGGCCGCCGGGTCATAGTGAAAGCAGAACAGCAACACCTTATCGATAGTGATGCCAAGTTTCGATTCGGAGGCTTCCGTTAAAGCCAACCGCACGTCGCGGGCTTTGAAACGAATGCCGTACAGATACCGCGAAACCTTGCCTTCCGGAGTCAAGAACGTAATGGCGGCGGCGTGGGCAAACTGCTGTGACTTTTCATCCCAGCGGTATTGAAAGCCTACCTGGCCAGCCAGTTTCTTCACGTTCCCTTTATAGTCGGTCAGGAAGTGCCAGCCGGGCGCGGGTTTGCCGTAGCTTTCCAGATACATCTGTTTCTTACGAACCGCCAGATCGAACGATTCAGCCGGGTCGATACTAATGGTGACGATTTCAAATTCGTTGCCCGGCGTCCATGGGATTTCGCGCAGCACCTGCGTCTGTCCGTTCAGCACCAGATTGCAGAGCATCGGACAGGCGTAATAAACGAGATTTAACAGCACAGGCTTATCCGCATGAAAGAAGCTTCGGAGCGAAACCGGATAGCCCCGTTCATCGGTGAACTGCAGGTCCAGATCGATCTGGCGCCCGAGCCTTTCCTCGATCCCGATCCCCTGGAGCTGCGGGGGCAAGCCCGGCTCGGCGGAAAGGGCAAATACAGCCAACAGCCCGATCCCCAGAACCTTACTTAGCTGGCGGAGGTGTTGCATTCGTTGTTGTAGCTCCCTGCGGCTTTGCCGCGCCCGCTGGTCCAACCGGGGGCGCCGCTGCCCCGCCCGCCGCCAACTGCTCCGGCGTTTTCACCGCGTACGGTTTGGAGGAATAGGTGAGCCGATTTTCGGCCGATTCCTTCGCCAGTAAATCCATCGCGCGGTCGATGGTGAGACGTACAGTTCCCTGGGTACGGTCCACGTACTGATAGGAGTACAGTTGCGTGTCTTCGGTGGCGTGGAGGTTTTTCAATTGATCGCTTTCCGGCGCCAGCACCTCATTCTGAGTCTGCTCCTCAAAGGCCTGATCGAAGTAATATTGAATTCCGAAAATGGTCGCCAGGAGCGTGATCACGGTCGCAATGGCGAAGATTGCAATGAATCCGCCTTTTGGCTCGGTGGTGTCAAAGCCGTGCGGATGCTCCGAATGGTCGTCGAATAGTTCTCTGTGATCGCCGTGTTCCATCTACGTATTGGATTCCCAGTCCTTCGAGTTGCTTCTATAAATGCGTCCCTTTGCTTCCCGCTTGCAACAGCGGAGGCGGGGGCCTCCGCGCTGGCGAGGGCGCCCGCCCCACCGTCTGCCCGCGCTACACATTTTCAAATTCCAAGCCCAGCTCGAACCGCGGATCGCCCAGCGGCAGCAGCGCATGTTTCTTCACCTTGAACCAGAAGTCCAGCGCAAAAATACTGGCGATAGCCACCGGGCAGGCGATATCCAGCCAGTGAAAAGAAATTCCCTTTGCGTGATAGAACGTCGGCATCACTTGCCAGTAGACGTCTACAAAGTGAGCAACCACGATCCAGATGGCCATAATCGTCAATGCCCGGAAGTTCCGCTTAGTAGCGCGAAGCACCAAAACCAGAAATGGGATAATGAAGTGTCCGAACAGCAGCGCCCAACTCCACGCTGCCCAACTGCCCTCAAAGCGATAGCGGAACCAGATGGTCTCTTCCGGAAGGTTGGCGTACCAGATCAAAAGATATTGCGAGAACGCGATGTAGCCCCAGAACAACACCATCGCGAAGAGCCACTTGCCCAGATCATGATAGTGCTCCACGTTGATCGTATTTTTCAGAACGCCCTTGCTGCGGAGTGCCATGCAGATCAGAATCCAGACGGCAATGAAGGCGAGTCCGCCGCCGGCAAAAACATATAGCCCGAAAATGGTGGAATACCACTCCGGATTGAGTGACATGCTCCAGTCGAAAGCAGCCAGCGAAACCGACAACATCAACATCAAGAGCCCCGGAGCGCACCAGCGTGAAATGGAATGCATGTGCTCGATGGATCCGTCTTTGTCCTGCTTGTAGGAGTGTGCGTTGATGCGGCTGGTCCACAGCGTCCAGAGGAAGAAGAAAATCGCCGCGCGGATGATGAACCACTGCGGGTTCAAATACCCGGCCTTGCCTCCGCCAACCTTTGCCAACTCAGTCCGGATCCAATCCGGATGCGCCCATTCGTATAGATGCGGCAGTCCCGCTATTACCGGGACGATCAACAACGCGCCCACCGGAATGGTACCCATCAGGTTCTCGGCGATGCGCCGCATCGGAACGCTCCAAGCCGAACCGGTCAGGTACTGAATCATGACAAAAAACGCAGCACCGAAAGGAATGGTGATGCAGAAGAGAAATCCCATCAGATACGATTCGAAAAACCGGTTGGGATCGGCAATGAATCCCGCGATGCTGGCGATCCATGCCACCAGTGCGATGAATACAATCCCGTTGCGGCCCCGGGTCCACAGACCGTTATCAATAAAGTACGAGTCGATGGCAGGCTTGCTGTGTGCGTGTTCGGCTAATTTCATGGTCTACCTCAGGTCCGCCCTGAGCTCCTGCGGCACATCGGCCAACGTCCCGCTTGTGGTTCTCTGTAGCGCCCGCAAGTAAGAGATGATCGCCCAACGGTCTTTTTCAACAATCTGAAAACGATACGAGGGCATGGAGCGCCGTCCTTGCGTGATGATGCTGAATATTTCACCATCCACCATCGCCTTCACGCGGTCTTCCTGCAGATTCGTCGGCTGCCAAGTGGGCTCTTTCAGTGGCACGATGCCTTTTCCGTTCGCTATGCGGCTGTGGCAAGGTGAACAATAGGTATTAAATTTCATCTGCCCCAATTTGAGCAGGTCCGCATTGATGGTTTGTTGATTTTTACCCACGTACTGACCCGCCACCACGCCAGTGAAGTAGGCGTCGTCTTCCTTCAGAAATCCACGCGCTACCGTTCCCGGAACAGGCATACGCGAGGCACGGTGGTCGCCAAAGAAGAGGCTTTCCGTTTGCGGCTTGGACTTGTACTGACGCTTCATGTCGGGCCAAACCTCAATGGGCGTGCTTCGCGTGGTCTGCCCGGCGCACCCCGCCAGGGCTACAAGGGCCAATGCCAGCAATGATGTCTTCCAGTAATTCATGCTCTACGCCTCAACCACTTCGGTTTTCTTGGCACCAAGCGACTCCAGTAGCCGTTGCGTGTCCACAATGTCAAATTTCGGATCGGTCGCCTCAACCACCAGTAGAAAGCGGTCGTTAGTGACGCCGGGAAACCCAGCGTAATTCATGGTCGGATGGTAAAACTGCGGCAGTTTATTTAACGCGAACATACCGAACACCGCCATGAACGAGCCCAGAAGGACGGTGCATTCAAACATGATCGGGATGGAAGGTTCGAACGCGAACAGCGGCTTTCCTCCAATCACCAGTTTGTACGAAATTGCCCCGGCGTAGTAAATCAGCGACACGGCACCCAGAAGTCCAACGGTACCGGCGCAAAATACCAGATAACCAAGGATGGAACGCGGCACGCCGATGGCGTCGTCGATCCCGTGGACCGGGAACGGAGAGAGCGCATCCAGCTTGGTATAGCCGAGGTCGTGATGGAGCTTACGTCCGGCCGTCACCAACTTCTCCGGCAGATCGAACTCGGCCACCACTCCATAGATTGCTTTGTCAGTCGTCTCAGGTGTATTCGTTTGCATTACCGTTTCACCACTTCGGCACGATGGGCGTCGTGCATCGCTTCGGTCGCCACCATACCCTTCACTTCCGAGACCGCAATCATCGGGAGGAATCGAACGAACAAAAGGAACAGCGTAAGGAACAGTCCGAACGTTCCGAATAACGTCAACATGTCGACTGCGGTCGGCCGGAAATAGCCCCAGGAGGAAGGTAGGAAGTCCCGGTGCAGCGAGGTCGCGATGATCACAAACCGCTCGAACCACATACCGATGTTCACCACTATCGAGATGAAGAACATGAAGGGGATGCTGGTTCGCAATGTCTTAAACCAGAAGAACTG
>JANXXV010000329.1 GCA_025350445.1 Bryobacteraceae bacterium
TGATTCACGATGCTACGATTCCGGTCTTCACCGGAGCTCACGTGGAAACTCAAATAGATGGAGCGGCTGCGAAGTTCCAACGTATTCTGTGCAGTATCGGTCTGGATGAACACAGCAGAAGTACGCTGACAGTGGCGGCACGGCTGGCCTGCGACCTTGGGGCGAAGTTGGGAATTGTGCATGCCATCGCGGTGCAGGACGTCCGGCTAGCTATCAATTTTGGCGCGGACTGGGAAAGCCAACTGGTGGGAATATGCAAAGCGCAGATTCATGAACTGGAGCGGGAGGCCGGAACCACCGCCGACGTGTTTGTGAAGATAGGAAAACCGGCCGAAGTGGCCTGCCAGCTGGCGGCATCGATCCACTGCGATCTGCTGATTGTGGGCCGCAGTGCGGACGGCGGGGCCTTCAGCGGCGACGCGTACGATATGATCCGGCATTCGCCGTGTCCGGTAGTTAGCGTCTAGACTGGTTGGCCGGGCCTGCTAAAGCTCTTTCAGAATTTGATGTGGGCGAGCCAGATCCGAACGTGGGGCGTCCGGAGTGGTCCAGGGGGGACCGCCCAATTAGCGTCAACTTAAGAACATTTTGAATCATACTTGTGTTATGGTGAAAATTGGTAAATACCGCCCTCTCACGGTCACGGCTCGGTTAGCACATGATCTTGCTGAGCCGCTCGCCGTAAAGGAGCGGTCAAACGTCTGACAGGTCCCCGGCGGGAAATGCCACACGGAGGGCATTCAGCACGGCTAGCAGATCGATAACTTCCTGAGCGGTGGCGCCGGCAACCGGCGGAAGCAGACCGGCCGCGGCCGCAATCATTCCCAGGATACTTAGGGCCATGCCGCCGATGGCGGTCTGCATGGCGATGGTGCGCAGGCGCCGGCCGATGTGCATCAGTTCGTCCACTTTTCCCAAGGTAGGCTCCAGTAAGACCGCGTCGGCGGCCTCAGCGGTAATGTCGTTACCTTGACCGAATGCCAAGCCCACGGTGGCGGCTTTCATAGCGGGTGCATCGTTGATGCCGTCACCCACAAACAAGGTGGGCCCAAGCAGTGCTTCGGCGCGCACGATTTCAATTTTTTCTTCGGGGCTCTTCCCATAGAGCACCTCGGTGATGCCCACCTTGCCCGCCAGATAGCGCACCTCGGCCTCGCGGTCGCCCGAGAGCAGCATCACCTTGGTGACTTGATGGCGGGGCTTCAGGTGACGGATGAATCGTTTGGTCTCGCGGCGAGGCTCATCATGGAAGCGGAACACCGCCGCGTACTTGCCGTCCAGCAGCAGCACGCATTCCATTCCCGGCACGGCCGGAGGCAATGCCGATGCGGCGGCGGCGTTTACCTTGCCGAGTTGCGAGCGGCCGGTGATTTCCAGCACCAGCCCGTCCACTACGCCGCGCAATCCTTCGCCCGGCTTCTCACTGATGCTGGTTACAGAGGCGAGTTCCAGCGCCTCCGTCTTGGCGGTTTCAAGGATAGTCGATGCCAGGGGATGCTTGGAATATTGCTCCAGGCTGGCCGCGTATCGCAGCGCGTCGTAGCGGCTGATGTCCGGCGCGGTGAGCGTCTCAGTCAATGCCGGTTTGCCATAGGTTAGCGTACCGGTCTTATCGAAGATCAGGGTGCGGCACGAATCGATTCGTTCGAGCATCGCCGGATTTCGAATCACGATGCCGCGCCTGGCGGCCAGTGAAATAGCGCCGATGATTGCCACCGGAATCCCAATCAGCAGGGGGCATGGGGTGGCGATGACCAGCACCGCGAGAAACCGTTTCGGGTCTCCGCCGATGGCCCAGCCCACACCGGCAACAGCGAGCGCCGCCGGCGTGTACCAACTGCCCAGCCGGTCGGCGATACGCTGCATTTGCGGACGATTCAGTCCTGCTTCGTGCATCACGGCCATGATCTTGGCGTATCGCGAATCCGGCACCAGCCTGGTGGCGGTAATCGTAAGCGCGCTGTCGCCGTTAATCGATCCCGATAGAACGGGCGCACCCGGTATTTTGGAAATGCGGAAGGGTTCGCCTGTCAGGTAGGACTCGTCCATACTGCCGCGGCCTTCTTCCACCGTTCCATCCACGGGGCAAATCTCGTGAGGAAATACGACTAGAGAATCGCCGATCCGCACTTGGTCGAGGCCGACGTCTTCCATTGCGGAATTCACCCGCCGGTGAGCGATTGTTGGCATACGCCTGGCCATTGCGTCCAGCACAGCCGAGGCGCGCTGGGTGGCGTACTGCTCCAGCGCGGCGCCGCCGGATAGCATCAGCACAACAATCGTTCCAACCAGGTATTCACCCAACAGCACGGACACCACAATCGAAATTCCCGCGAGCAGGTCCGATCCGAACTCTCGTTTGATCAGCTTGCGCGACAAGTCGAAGATAAGCGGCACGCCGCCCGCCGCCAGGGCTACGAACAGCGGAGGAAGCCATCCGGTGAAGAGGCGTACCGCGATACAGAAGAGCGCCAACGCCGCGATACAGGTTTCCGTCGACCAGAAGCTGCGGGAGGGGGTCATCAGAAATTAAACCGATCAATATTCTGGTTGCTGAATAGGAAGGGCGCACCGGGCATCATGTTATTTCCTCGAACGTCAATGCTGCCCAGCCGGCCGGCGGAAATACTGGGGGAGCCTGGATGCAAGACGCCTTGCCGCATGCGTTTGCCGACTACCAATTATCCCAGGTCCTGCGTCTTCCACAGCACCACCGATTCGATCACTCAGGCGTGTCCCGATGGTTTGCACATGTTCGGCAGCGACAGTCCTGTTACTTTAACATCTGTGCGGTCGGCTTGTTTCAGCGCCTCTGACGCGCCCGGAGCCACTGCGGCGGCGATGGCGGCGATCACTTTCACATCCGGGTAGACGCGCAGGATGGTTTGGGTTTGCGAAAATGCCCGGTTGCGGCCGCCGTCGCTGGGGCGGTCGGATTGATGCCACGATATTTGTCCGCCAGCAATGCTTTGATGTGCTTCATCCATTTGTTCTGATTGCCCGCGCTCAGCGACGCGGTCACCGCGGCCAACGAAGCCTTGCCCTTGAGCAGCGGCGCCGCTTCGTCCGCCACGTATACCCGATGCCCTGCGAAGGGGACCGGTTGATTTAGAATTCACGCGCATCGGGCGGCGAATCCGCGTCCGGGGCCGGTACCCGTATACCCGCCGCGCGAGTGTCCTGTCCCTCTCTGGAAACTTCTCTTCGGATGACCCGGGAAGCCCGGTGTTAGGCGCTCTGCCCAGCCTTAAAGGCAGGATGCCACATCGGACCGTAACCCAAGTTTCCGGCCCTCACCAGCACGCGCCGCGCGTGTTCGGTTACTCGTAAGAGTTGACGACGGGCGCAAGCGCGCTCGCTGGGGGCGAGCGCGCAGACACCTTGCGCCCAATAGCATTTTGTAAAGATTTGCCGGGACGGGACACTAGCTTTGAGAAGCACGGTGGAGGGGCGTTCGGAATTCTCCACCCTGACGGCCAAGGTATCCACCCCGCGCGTGATCCACCCCTGCACCACCTCATTCTGCCTGGCGGGGTCTTTCAGAATCGCCGCGAATTCATCGATGCGGAGAATTGTTTGAAGGGGCTGAAGATCCGCTAAGGGCCTTCCGGCAAAACGGATACCCGGAACGAATCACCGCGGAGCGGCGGGAGAAGAATGCAGCCGCCACTTCCCGTCACGCTTAAGCCCGGTTACTCTTAACCATGGAACGCAAATGGAAAGGCGCGCTGATCGGTTGCGGATTCTTCGGAAAGATTCAATCGGAAGCCTGGCAGCGGATGGACGATGTGGATATTGTGGCCGCCTGCGATGCCGATATCGTACGAGCCCGCGCCGTGGCGCCGCACGCGTATGACTCCGCGGAGGAGTTGCTGCAAGAGGAAGAGCAACTCGACTTCGTGGATATTGCTACCCGGCCCGACTCGCATCCCGCTTTATCGAGATTGACCTCGGCGCGCGGCATTCCCACCATATGCCAGAAGCCCATGGCGGCGGCGCTCGCCGAAGCCATCGAAATGGTCAGCCTTGCCGAAGCTTCCGGAACACGGTTGATGATACACGAGAACTGGAGATGGCAGCCCTGGTTTCGGGCGGCGAAAGCGATGATCGACGCCGGCGCTATCGGCAAGCCTGTCGGATACTATTTCCGCACGCGCCAGCGCGATGGCCTGGGCCCATGCCCGTATCCGAATCAGCCCTATTTCCGTGAGATGCCGCGGCTGTTGATCCATGAGACTCTGGTGCATCACATGGATACGGCGCGGTTTCTGTTTGGCGATATCAAGTCCGTCTATGCGCACGCACGTCGGCACAATGCGAAAATTCGGGGCGAGGACCGGGCGCTAGTGACGCTGGTTCACGAATCCGAAGTGGATGGCTTGCTTGACGGCCATCGCTTCCTGAACCCTGAGCCCGCGGGCCCCGCGATGGGGGATGCGTGGCTTGACGGCGAAGACGCGGCGCTGCACATCAACGCAGCCGGAGACATCAGCATGAAGGGCGAGCAGGTCTGGAAGGCTCCGCCGGCCGAAGGCTACAAAGGCGACAGCGTCTTCGCCGTGCAGAAGCACTTCATCGATTGCCTTGCATCCGGCGCGGCGTTTGAAACGGACGCGCGCGAATACCTGGCTTCATTCGCAGCCAGCGAAGCGGCCTATCTGAGCATCGCGGAGCGCCGTGAAATTTCTATATCTGAACTACTACCCAAATAGGCGCGCGGCGGTGCTCCAGAGAACTTCGCGCTTCTGATCGTCTGTGATTGAAAGCCCGATGATTTTAGAGATTTCCGTGTCCACACTTTCCGGCAAATCCGAGCCGATCATCAGGCGTGACGCGGCAACGTGCGCCATCACTTCCAGAACCTGATGCGGCATCAGGCTCGACAATTCCAGATAGATATTCGGACAGACCCCCGCCGCGACGATCGCCTCCAGAACATACACACCGCCGCCGGAATGCGCCAGGACGATCGGTAGATCGGGGAACCGCCGCGCGGGAGCGATCAGCAGCGAAGGCAGCGCGAACGGCGCGCCGGATCCGGTGTGCCAGATTACCGGGATTTTATGCCCGCCGGCAGCCTCGAACAAAAAGTCGCTGCGGTTCGAAATCGGATTCAGGGCTTGATACTGCGGTTGCAGCTTGATCGCGCGAAAGCCCAACTCTTCCACGCAGCGGCGCACTTCATCCTGGAATTCCCGGCGGGGCACAAATGGATTCAGGCACGCTGCGCCCGCAAAGCGCTCAGGATAGGCGCGCACGGCCGCTGCAATAGCATCGTGCTGCTTGCGGTAATCGTCAACCACGGGAAAGGGAATCAACAGGGAACGGTCGATTCCGGAGCCGGACATTTGCGCCAGCATTTGATCCACGGAGCAACTGCGGCCGCTGTGCCGTGCGTCGCCGAGATGCGTGTGCGCGTCGAAGATGGCGAATCCGTCTCTCATAGCGCCGCGATGACAAGCCGGCCCATCTCTTGGGTGGTCACCGAGCCACCGATGTCGCGAGTCGCCTTGGCGGGATCTTGGCAGATGTTCTCCACAGCCCCGCGGATGAGTTCGGCACCGCGTTTGGTTTCGTCGCCGCCAAGCCATTCCAGCATCATCGCCACCGAAAGAATGGTGGCGATGGGATTGGCGATGCCCTTCCCCGCGATATCGGGCGCGGAACCGTGGGAGGGTTGGAATACCGCGTGGCGGTCACCTATGTCGGCGGATGGAGCCATACCCATGCCGCCCACCAGACCAGCGGCGAGGTCGGAGATGATATCGCCAAACATATTCTCGGTGACGATCACGTCGAAGTCAGCGGGCCGTTGGACCAGGAATAACGACGCCGCATCCACATAGACGCGTTCGGTGCGCACGTCAGGGAACTCACGGCCGATCTCATCGAAGATCGAGCGGAAGTACGCCATTGAGGGCAGTACGTTTGCCTTGTCCACCAGCGTTACCAGTTTGCGGCGGCGCCCGGCATGGCGGAAGGCCGCGCGGAACAAGCGCTCCGATCCTTTACGCGTCACCAGCATGGTATCCCGCACTTCAGTTGCGTCTTTCGCGTAGACTTCTTTGCGCGATGCGAATAGCCCTTCAGTGTTCTCGCGGTATATAACGAAATCGATTCCCTGCGAGCGTTCCGGCTTCAGCGGTGAATGCGCCGGGTTATAGATTCGGATGGGCCGCACGCCCTGGTAGAGGTCCAACTCTTCGCGAATGTCGATCTGCGGCGCCATCTCCGTGCCGGTGGGCCAGCGGACGCTAGGGATTCCCATTGCGCCCAGGAGGATGGCATCGCACACGCGGCAAGCCTGCAATGTGGCGGCGGGCAGCGGGTCACCGTTTTTCAAGTACTCGCCCGCTCCGGCGGGTTGCTCGGTCAGGTTAAAACGCACGCCCGTCAGGCGCGATTCCACCGCGCGGAGGACGTCGACGCCTTCGCGAACGACATCGGGCCCAATTCCGTCGCCCGGCAAAACCACAATGTTGAATATTTTCATCGGCAAGCTATTATACTCAGCCGATTTCCAACTTGTCAGACGTTGACCTCGATCAGGATCTTGGTGAAGGCTTGCGGGCGTTCGCTCCACTCGCGGAGGGCATCACCGGCGTTTTCGAGCGGGGTGGTTTTCGAGATGATTTTCTCCACCGGGAAGCGCTTCTGCTGAAGCATCGCGATGACGGTAGGAAACTCGTCAAGCGCGTTGCGGGACCCCAGGATATCGAGTTCCTTTTGGACGAATAGTTTGGTTTCGTAAGTGACCGGATCCTTGGCGTAGCCGACGTAGACCACGCGGCCGGTGAAGGCTACCTCTTCGATGGCGAGGCGGAACGTGTCGGGCAGGCCAATGGCTTCCACTACTACATCCGGACCCCGCCCGTTCGTCAGCGCGACTAGTTCGTCATGCAGGTTTTGACGCTTCGAGTGGAGGATGTGCGCCGCTCCAGCTTGCTGGGCGATGGCCAGCTTTTCGTCGTCTACATCGGCGGCAATCACTGTAGCGCCTGCGAAGGAAGAGGCGGAGATAGCGCCCAGGCCTACCGCGCCGCAGCCCAGCACCAGGACGACATCAGTGCTGGTTACGCGCCCGCGCGCGGCGGCGTGGAAGCCTACGGAGAGCGGTTCCACGAGGCTTAATTCGCGAAGGGACAGGCCCTCGGCGACGTAGAGTTTTTGCCACGGGACGAGGAAGAATTCGGCCATTCCGCCGTCGCGCTGGACGCCGAGAGTCTGGTTGGATTTACAGGCGTTGACGCGGCCGCGTAGACAAGAGGCGCACGCGCCGCAACTGGTGTAGGGGGAGACGGTGACGTCAAGGCCGGGGTGAAATTGCGGCGGGACACCGGACCCGATTTCCTGAATAGTAGCGGCGATTTCGTGGCCGGGAATGCGCGGATAGGTGACCATCGGGTTCTTGCCGCGAAAGGTATTCAAGTCAGACCAGCACATCCCGACGATGCGTGTACGGAGCAAGACGTGGCCGGCGATTACAGATGGGACTGGGATCTGGCCGAGGGTAGTTTTGCCCGGTCCGGTGATGAAAAGTGCTTGCATGTTGGAAGCATCATACCTTGGATTTGCCGGGAAAACGCGGTTTCGCATCGCGGGCCTCGATGGCCAGCCATACGCGCTCAGCGCCCAACAGAAGCGTGCAGTTGAGCAGGTGGCACGCCGCCGTCAGAGCCGGATGGAATTCACGCGCCGGCAAAAGCGAGATCCATGGCGCGGCAAGGATGGGAAGCGAAAACGCCGACAGCCATCCGAGCGTCGTCAGGATGCGGAAGTGTAGCGCCAGACCAAGACCGAGCCAGACCAACGCGGTAACGGAGGCATAAATGAGCAGAAATGCGCGGACGAGTACCGGCATTGCGTCATCGTAGCAATCGTGTAACGACGAGCAAAAGCGGTACACGGGTGCGGGCGGGAATTTGTCTGGAATAATAGAAGTGCCATGCGCATCCACAAGCTGCTTCTGTTCGTTTTGATCTTTGCCGCAACTGTTAGTCTGGTTCACGCTCAACCCCCCGGGGCCGGTGATCCGAATGACAAGGGCAAATTGTTCGGGGGGAAGGCGCCTAGCGAGGAAGACCCGCACGGCAGGAATTTGCTGGGCGCCGTTACAAATGAGGCCGGTGAGTTTGTGGAAGGCGCAGTGGTGTCTTTGAAGAATCTGAAGAGCGGGAAGGAAAGGTCGTTCATTACCAAGAAGGACGGCGTCTACCGCTTCGACAGCCTGCGGATGGACGCCGATTACGAGATGATGGCCAAGTTTAAGGGTGCCGTGAGCGACACGAAGAAACTTAGCATGTATGACAGCAGGAAACACGCGGTTCGGAATTTTGTGATTCCAAATAAGGTGGAACCGCCGGCGAAGTGATGGGCGGCGGGCTCGCTACTTTTCCTTCAGGGCTAACGAGTTGGTAATTCCAACTGGTGGCCTCAAGACACTGCATCAATTCAGAAGAAGATTTTACTCTTCTGTAACCGGCAAGCCTGTCTCGTTTCATCTCTGGAACGACGCCTCAAAAACCGCCCAGTCATGTAAGAAGGCGAGACAACTATTTGGGGCGGTAGATCTCAGGGTGTTAAGCCGTTCTTGAAAAGGTTTTAGAATCAGACCTTCCTCTTTATCATGGAGACAGATTTCCAGCGAATTGGCTCAATGAAGCTGATCGGCTGAGCATGTCGCGCCTGTTCAGATACCGGCAGGACTGCGGCTGTGTGGCAATGTGGGCGTGCGCGGGCCGCGTAGTTGAGTATTTTTCCGCAGTCGATCCATGTGACCTCGATGGATATTTTGATTGCCACCAATGTTTGCGCGGCTGCGCTTGGTGGACGGAGGCAACAGCGAATACGGGCTGCCGTATTTCGTAATGGAGCACATTGACGGGAAGCCGATTGCGCGGTTCAGGGTCATTTACTGAGCGGCAGCCTGAGGAACGAAACGGCTGCGCTGGAGAGCCAGGCGGCGCGCAATCCATTTCTGAGAACCCGCTGCTTCGCGATGAGGAAAATAAGCGGGCCAAGGCGGGGTTGGCCGGTCCGAAAGATCGCTGCCGGAGGCTCTCACTGAAGCAACATGCGAACCTTTTCCAGGGCGTCTTCAGCCAGCCGGTAATCGGGTTGGATGATGAGCGCTTTGGTGAAGCACTCGCGGGCGCGGTTGTAGGCTTCGAGTGCAACGTGAGCGCGGCCGAGGTTGTACCAGGGATAGTGGTACGACTCGTATCGTTCGCTCTCAGTGGCCTGCACGAGCCAGGGAATCGCTTCCTCGTGTTTGCCCTGTTCAATCAGGTATGCGCCAATGTCGTTGTAGGGATTTCCGTAGGCGGGGTCCACGGCGATAGCTTTTCTGCACTCGGCAATTGCATCGTTCAGGCGGCCTTGGAAACGATACGTCCAACCGAGGAACGTGTAAGCCTCCGCGGTGGGACAAGCATCGATGGACTCCCGATACAGTTCGGCCGCGCGGTCCAGCTCGCCCTCCATCTGCAGCATGTAGGCTTTTTGGAAGAGCTGCTCGGCAAGCTGTCTACGATCGGCGGACATGCAAATAAGGTATATCACCCCGCACGTCCCGTACAATGGAGGGGATGATTCAGAAGGTGCGAAAAGCGGTCTTTCCGGCGGCGGGATTGGGGACGCGATTTCTTCCAGCCACGAAGGCGCAACCTAAAGAAATGCTGCCTCTGGTGGACAAACCCCTCATCCAGTATGGGGTTGAGGAAGTAATCCATTCCGGAATTCAGAACATTATCATCGTCACGGGCCGCGGGAAATCGGCTATTGAAGATCACTTCGATGTCAGCTTTGAGTTGGAACATCTGCTGGAATCGCGCGGAAAGAAAGATTTGCTGGCGTCGGTGCGCAGCGTTTCCGATATGATCGATATCGCGTATGTGCGTCAGAAAGAGGCCCTGGGATTGGGCCACGCAGTGCTGCGCGCCAAGGAACTGGTTGGGCCCGAACCGTTCGCGGTGGTGCTGTCGGACGATGTGATCGACGCTGAGATTCCCTGCATGCGGCAATTGCTGGATGTCTACGAGTTTTTCGGCGCGTCGGTGGTGGCGCTGATGGAAGTACCCAAAGACCGCATCTCCGCGTATGGCGTGGTGGATGCAGAACCGGTGGCGCACAACGGCGCGAAGGACCGACTGTATCGCATCTGCAATATGGTGGAAAAGCCGAAGGCGGAGGACGCGCCATCGAACTTGGCAATCATCGGCCGCTACGTATTAACACCGGAAATTTTCACGTCCATAGAGGCGGTGGAACCGGGTTCGGGCGGCGAGATTCAATTGACAGACGGACTGAAGCACCTGCTGCGCAACCGGCCGATTTACGGATACAAATTCGAAGGCACGCGTTACGATGCCGGTGACAAGCTTGGATTTTTGAAGGCAACCGTTGAGTTTGCATTGAAGCGTTACGATCTCGGTGGACCGTTCCGCGAGTATCTGCGGGGAATGAAATTTTAGGAGAACGCCGTGAGCAGCGTCCCCATCGAATTGCCGCTAAAACCGAGTGAAGCAGCGGCGCTGGCCGACCTGATATTCCAATACGCCGAAGGCCGCCCGCTGAACGACGATATTCGCAATCGCCTGAATGGACGGCTGGGTTCGCTTGCACTCACCAGCATGGTGCCGTTTCTTGGATCGCTGCAAAAAGACCCGGTCCATTCGTCGGCATACTACATTGCGGTGGATGCAAACTCCGGACCCGGCGCCGATTCCTTGTTGCTTCGCATGGCGCTTGCGTCATCGCCCGCGAGCGCGCACTTTCCCGATTCCATTTTGATTGGACGCATGCGTCCGGGCGGTGGACGGGAGATTGTGGTAAATGCGATTCCGTTCGCGGCGGCGGACCGTGAGAATATCCGGACATTCGCGGGCCGGATCGACCGTTCTTTCTACTCCAGACCGCAAGGTGCGCAGTCGGCCATTTCGGTTGCCATTCGAAATCCACTGAGGGAAATTCCGGCGGCGTTCGACGCGTTTCGCACGATTTCCCGGAAGTACGGGGTGAATCTGGCGTCGCTGACGGCGGCCTCGGGTTCGTCTACGGAAGAGGTTTACTGCACGGCGTTGTGGGCGGCGATTCGCGCGGGCTGGCGCGAAGGTTACAACCTGAGTCTGAGTCTGCCTGAAGATGTGGAAGCTGCCAAGCTGGCTGTTTCGGGCGCACCTGGCTACACGCGGTATGCCATTCCGGCGCCGGCGGATCGGATATTCGATTACATCCAAACGGTGAAAGCGCCGCAGAGTTCGTCGAAGAGTTTCGATTTTGAATTGTCCCTGGCCGCGGGCCCCGAGGCTACGACGGCCGAACAACTGGCGGAGCAACTGGAGCGGCTGAAGAGCAGTGGGCGCGCGGCGCAACTGATTGCGCCGAAACTGGCGAGCCCAGACGATGCGGCTGCATTGGCGGCTGTCGCCCGGCAATTCAATGCGACGTTGAGTTTCTACTTTGAGAAGCTTCCCGGAGAGCAGGCGCTGCAGCAGATCGGGCGCGCTACCGGCGGGCGATTCAACGCGACCGTAGAGACCGGCGGGGGAACGCGCGCTGAGATTGCAGAGATCATTGTTTCTGCCGCCGGCGATTTGCGGGGATAATAGACAGATGCTTCGTCGAACGTTTCTGGCTGGGTCCGGCGTGGCCCCGTTTTCGCAAACCGCACTGCCGCAAACTGCCATGCCGTCAATCAAACTGGGAATAGATCTCTTCAGCATCAGGTCGTCGAACTACACGCCGTTTGAATACTTGGATTACGCCGCGAAGCAACGTGCGAAGGTGGTGCACTTTTCCGAGATCCGGTTTATTGGAAATCTGGAAGAGTCGAATCTGAAGAAAGTTCGCGCACACGCCGCGGGGCTGGGTATTGAGGTGGAGATCGGAATGCGGTCGATCTGCCCTTCTTCCAAAGCGTTCGACGCGGCTCAGGGTACGGCGGAGCAGCAACTGGAAAGGATGTTCAGGGCGGCGAATTTGGTGGGTTCGAAGATTGTCCGGGCATTCCTGGGGACATCGGCGGATCGGACCGGGGCGATGCCGATCGAAGGCCATATTGAGAATGCAGCGAAGGTGCTGCGCGCGGTCCGCGCAAAGGCGATGGACCACAACTTGAAAATCGCCATCGAGAACCACGCGGGCGACATGCAGGGCCGCGAGTTGAAGATGCTGATCGATGAATCGGGCAAGGATTTTGTGGGCGCGTGCCTGGATTCGGGCAATCCGCTTTGGGCGATTGAAGATCCGCATCTGACGCTGGAAATTCTGGCGCCGTACGTGCTTACCAGCCACATTCGGGATACTGCGGTTTGGCGCGTTCCGGAAGGCGCGGCCGTACAGTGGGTGCGGATGGGCGATGGCAATATTGGGATTGACGATTATGTCCGGAAGTACGCGCAACTGTGCCCCGGCAAAGCGCTTTCGCTGGAAATTATTGTTACCCAGGCGCGGACGTTTCCCTATCTGGAACCCCGGTTTTGGGATGGGTACCGGCATACTCCGGCTTGGGAGTTCGGCCGCTTCCTGGCGTTGGTGGAGAGAGGCACGGAGCGCGCGGCACAACCGCCGGTGCCGAAGGACCGTGCCGCCCAACAGGAGCGCGAAGATCTTGAGGCGAGCATGGTCTATACAAGAAAGCTGCTGAATCTATGAAGCTGATTTCCCTACTCGCGGTTTCCTCTATCGCTTATGCCGGAATTGTGGCGGACGTTCGTGCATCGCTGGGGCATGGCAATTTCCCGCAAGCCGAGGCGTTGATTTCGAAGTATCGCGCTGAAAGGGGCGTCACCGATGAAATGATTGCCGCCTATTCCTGGCTGGGCCGCGCGGCGCTGGCGGCGAAGCAGTTCGATCAGGCGGAGAAGTATGCCGCGACCACGAAGAAGATGGCGGTGGCTCAGTTGCGTTCGGCAAAACCGGATACGAATCCGAATGCGGATCTGCCGATCGCTTTGGGCGCGGCTATCGAGGTGGAAGGGCAATCCCTGGCGGCTCGCGGGCAGCGCGCCGAGGCGGTGGAATACTTGCAGCAGGAACTGGCGGCGTATCGGAATACGTCCATCCGCACGCGGATTCAGAAGAATCTAAACCTGTTGAGCCTGGAAGGCAAGCCCGCGCCGGCTCTGGAGATGAAGACGTTTCTGGGGCCGCAGTCTCCGCCGCTGGCGTCGCTTAAAGGAAAGCCTGTACTGTTGTTTTTCTGGGCGCATTGGTGCAGCGACTGTAAGCACGAGGTGGAGATCGTGGCGCAGGTGAAGCAGCAGTACGCCGCTAAGGGTTTGGTGGTGATTGGGCCGACGCAGCATTACGGCTATGCGGAGGCCGGCCGCGATGTTGGGGCGGAGGAAGAGCTGGCTTACATCGAAAAGATCCGGAAACAATTCTATGGTCCGTTGTTTGATATGCCGGCGCCGGTGAGTGAAGAGAATTTCCGGAACTATGGGGCGAGTACGACGCCGACGCTGGTGCTGATTGACCGGAAGGGGATGGTGAATTTATTTCATCCGGGGAATCTCTCGCTGGATGAGTTGAGGGCGCGGATCGACCGGCTGTAGGAGGTGGTGACGGGAGCGCGGCCCGGGGTGCTATAGGCGCGCAGAAGCGGGCGCGCGCCTATAGCACCCGGCGGGAATCGCCGTCGCGCATGGTGATGTGTTCGCGGTCCAAATGTTCCAGCAGCGGGATGGCGTATTTCCTGCTGATACCAGTCCAGTCCTTGAACTCGCCCACGCTGAAGTGTTCGCCCTTGTGGCTGGCCAGCAGTTCGCGCAAAGTAGCCAAGGCCGAATGATGAAAAACCAGATCGTCTCCGATGCGGATTAATTTTTTGCCGCGGTAGAGGATCTGCAGTAAGCTGCGGGCACGGGCCACTTCCACGCCGGAACGCTGAAGCACCTCAGGCAGTCCGGGGACGGCGAGGCCGGCGTGTTCGAATGCGGCTTCAATTTTGGCCAGCGCGTCCGCTTCGTCCTGCTTCAAGGCTAGCTTGTGCGTTGCCAAGTGCACGATGTCGCCAGTGACCACCAACTGTTTATCGGCAGCCAGTAGCGCGTCGAACAGGGCTGGTGGGGCATCGGGCGCTTCGCGGCTGCGCATCTCTTCCTTTGCCAGGCCAGGTAGCAGCGGGAATTTCAAGTGGAACCCGGCCAACTGCTCTTTCCATTTCGCAATGGTGGCGTGCATCCAAGCTTTATCGACGAACCAGCTTTGCGCCAAGTGCGCGGCCTTGGCGCCCGCGGCCTTCTCAATTACGGCGGCGGTGAGGCCCGTTCGCGCGATGAGATCCGCGGTGCTTAGGCCGAAGCGGGATTCGCGGATGAACAGTGCGACCCGTTGCTCAATGGTGCCTTCCGCGAGGAGTTGCAACCGCTCCAGGGTGTCTTTGCGCGGTGGTGCGATGTCGAGCACTACTCCGCCGCCGATGGTCACTACAGGTGAGAACATGCGTGCAATGAAGCGGTCTCCGGGCAGCAGCAGAATGGGATTGCGCAATCGAAGCCGTGCGAATTGCGGAGACCCCAGGCTGCGATATTCGGCCACTACTTCAGAAGTTCCGGAGTGAAAGTGGAGCGGCGCGCGGTTCTTCAGAGGTTTTGCGGAGGAGAGCAATTCAAAGGCGCAGTCGATGATTTTCGTTGTTCGAAATCGCCCCGTTTCGGCCAGTACAACGCCGCGGAACAGGTCGCCCTCACCGGC
>JANXXV010000361.1 GCA_025350445.1 Bryobacteraceae bacterium
AGTGACCGCGGACGCCGCCGGATGGGTGGGCTGCAATAGTATAGTTAGAAGCGCAAAGGCCGCTTCCGGCGGCGCCAATCGAACTAGAAACTCGGCGGATTTGGCCGCCGGAAGCGAGTCCGTCTTGCGCGAGTTCCTCAAAAGTTCAGAGTCTCATCGATGCCGGGTTCTTCTTCCGATTCCGCAGTTGTGATTTCCACGGCGGTGACGCCGGTTGCCGCCGATCGTCTGGAAGACGAGGTGGTTGAGCTGTTTGAACAGTTCCGGAGCCGGATGTTGCGGTACCTGTTGTCGCTCGGCTTGCCGGCGCACGACGGGGAGGAGGTTGTTCAGGAAGTTTTCCTTTCCCTGTTTCGACACTTGCGGCGGGGGAAGGGCCGGGAGAATCTTCGCGGCTGGGTGTTTCGCGTGGCGCATAATCTGGCGTTGAAACAGCGCAAGTTGAGCCGCAGGGAATTTCAGTATTCGGCGGAAACGGCGGAGATGGTGGACCCGCGGCCGAACCCGGAAGAGAAGTTGGCAGGCAGCCAGCGGCAGGAACGGCTGGTGGCTGTGATGCGCGCTCTGCCGCAGCAGGACCAATGCTGTCTTTACTTGCGTTTTGAGGGTTTGCGGTACCGGGAGATTGCCGAGGTGTTGGGGATCTCGCTGGGCGCCGTTTCGAATTCACTCGTACGATCGTTGGGGCGTTTGGGCCGTGCCGATGAACGATAACACTCACCTGTCGGGCGAAGAATTGTTGCTGGCCGCGGACGGTGAGTTCGCCCCCCCGCACTTGGCGCAGTGTGCCGATTGCCGGGCGCGGCTGGCCGAGTTGGAGAGTACGGTTGGGGAATGCGCTGCCGCCTATCAACGGCAGTTGAATCCATTGGCGCCGCCGATGGCGGGGCCCAGGGCGCGGCTGCTGGAGCGGCTTTCGCTGCGCAACCAGTGGAGGCGTTTTGCGGTGGCGGCGGCTGGGTTTGGCCTGCTCGCGATGGCCGGTTATCAATGGAAGACGGCCGCTGAGTACGAGCCTGGAGTTGCGCCGAGGCGGAATCTGACGCCCGGGGCTACGCTGGCGGTGACGGCCCGCGAGGTTTGCGCGGCGGATTTTGCGCAGAACATTCCGGCGATTCCGGAACCGGTTCAGCGGAAAGTTTTCGAGACGTATGGAATTTCCAATGCACGCGCGGATGCTTATGAAGTGGACTATCTGATTACGCCGGAATTGGGCGGCGCCACTACGATTCGCAATCTGTGGCCGGAGCCGTATCACGCTCCGGTTTGGAATGCGCATGTGAAGGACGATTTGGAGAACCGTTTGCACCGCATGGTTTGCAGCGGCGAGTTGGAGCTGGCTACGGCGCAGCGGGAAATTGCGGCGAACTGGATTACCGCTTATAAGAAGTATTTTCGAAGTGACCGGCCGGTGGCTGGGCGGACGCCCGAACCGCCTATTGTTTTGGCGCGGTTCTGACGCATGGGTGAGCCGGAGATTCGAGTATTGACCGAGGCGGATGCCGCGGAGTTCCGGGCGTTACGGTTGCGCGGATTGCGGGAAGAGCCCGAGTCGTTTGGATCGGCTTATGAGGAGTCGGTTGACACGCCGCTGGAAGAGTTTGCCAGGCGGTTAAAAGGTTCGGAGGGATCGTTTATTCTGGGTGCGTTCGCGCCGAACCTGATTGGCACCGTGGGCTGCCACCGCAAAGAAGGGCTGAAGCTGCGGCATAAGGCAGTGATTTGGGGGATGTACGTTACGCCGGAGTGGAGAGGGCGCGCGCTGGGCCGGGCATTGCTGGCGGATGCGATTGCGCGTGCGCGGGAAGTTGAGAGGTTGGAGCAGTTGCTGTTGCAGGTGGGGATCGGCAATGCGGCGGCATTCGCGTTGTACCGATCCTTGGGATTCGTTGTCTATGGCACGGAGCTGAGAGGGCTGAAGATCGGCGCCGGTTACCACGATGAATACCTGATGATGCTGGAACTGGCGCCGCGGTAATTATCTATCTGGACAACCCGGGAACCTTCAAGATGGGTAGGCCGCTTGGAACAGACGCAGGTATGAGTGCGCATAAGCTCTGCTTCTTAGCTGCTTCATCGGGAAGTCCATCGCGGACAAAGCTTACCAGATCGTTCAGATCCCGGTTTTTCCGTTGGACCGGTTGTGCCAATAACGGGTCCACGGTGCTCAGCATAGGTTCCGGAGAGGCAACGCGACTCCGGCTCGAATTGCGTTGTAGTGGCGCGCGGAGTCCTTCCCATTGAGGTGATGGCGTCTTCAAGTTTGGTGAAAGCCCCATTGTGAAAGAAAGCGGGCTGCAGCGCCGCGTTGCGTAAGGGCGAACTTCGGAATTTGTATCTGTCCCGGGAGTTGCCGGTGATCTGTTCCAGCCCGAGGCCTTCGTTTTCTTGTGGACCATCGAAGATCGCATTGCCTTTGCCGACACCGAAAAATGGGGCAATTTGCGGAACTCCAATGTTGTGCGTCTTGAAATCGCTAACCATCTCGTTGGATTCTCCGCCGACTGCGTGACAGGAAGCGCACTTTCCCTTGCCGAAAAAGACCGGAGCGCCTCGTTTCACGGAATCGTCCAGGGCATCATTCTCACTCCGCGCCAAGCGATCGACCGGTGCGTTGGCATAGATCTGCATGAATTCAAATTCAGCGTCTGCCCGCCCATGTATGGGAAATCTTTACTTAGTTTTTTGCGGATGCGGTAAGACGCCGCCGCTACCACTCGGCGTTGATAAATTCTTCCGGCTGGGTGATGAGGTAGATTTTTGCTTTTGCCGCGGCTTGTAGATTGGGGATATCGAACAGACTCAGCGCGTCGAACGCCGGGGCGTACAGCGGAACATCACCGGGGTTCGACAGGCTGGAGAGGCTGTTGCGAAGGACGATCCAGGAAGGCATGTCGGGCGCGGCCACCGCTGCCAGATACGTTGCGGCCAGCGCGGCCGTCTTTCCGTTTGCGTAGATCCCCAGCCTATGGTGGGCATTCCTGAATCCGAGCCCGCCTGCAATTCGTTCGAGGTCCGTCGCTTGACGCCAGACCAGATTCTCGCCTAGCAGGAGGCTGGCGGCGAAAAGAAACGATTCGCTATCTGTCTTCATGTCTCCAATTCCTCGGGGATCAACCGCCCACACGGTCCAGTTGCGGCGCAGGGCTTCACGGACGATTGGGTCGTTGCCGAGTGCCGCCCTGCCATCATCGTGAAGCGCGATCAGAAAACCATCATCGGAATTGCCGCCTTCCGGGCCGGGGCGGTAGACCGTCACCGGGGTTTCCACGCCGCGCTGCGTGTTGAGAGTGATGTTCTGGACTGGTGTAACTTGCAGCCCGTAACCGATGAGCCCTTGGGGAAGGGCATCGCCGAGCAGTGCTGCGAGTGCCGGGAGTGTAACCGGCTGTTTTGCGATCGGCTTGGCTGGCGGAGCGGCTTGAAGTTGTACCTCTACGGGCTGGATCGCGGAGGTATCGGTTTCCGTGAACGACGAGATATCCGGGCGGTCTTGTAGCCAGCGCGCGAACCATCGATACGCCGCAAAACGGCTCTCGCGGGCCGATCCTGTTTCCGGGAGTTGCCGCAGATGGCCGGCCGCATCGAATGACCGGTAGAGTTCCATGGTGTACTCGGCTACGGTCGGGGCTGGGTGGATTGTGAGAACGGGGCGCGGCGCTATGAGGGCGAAGAGTTCTTCTGTTGCTGCGTAACGCAGAAGGCCGGGGACTAGGGCGCAAGTGTCGGGGAGATCTTTACCGCGCCGGGTTCGCATGGATTGGAGCTCTTCGCGGAAATCGGGGGCGCCATCGGTGACTGCTATCGCGGCGAAGTGTTCGTTGATTGCTGCTGCTACGGTTATTGTGAGCCCGGTTCCGGCCAGGCCGATGCGCTTTGGGTCCACGCCGGTGCGGGAGACAAGGTAGGCTAGCGCGCTGCGAATGTCCCGCTGGATTAGGCCTTGTGGTGTTACGCCGTTCGGGAGCTGGTCCAGTCTGGCGTGATGGGGGCGTGTGTCGAGATGCAGGACTACGAAACCTAGACGGACTAGGGAGTGCGCGAAGATTTTTGCGTCCGCGGAGTTTGGGTCTTCGTGCGGGGTAACTACGATTACTGCCGGGGCGCGTACATCGAGGTTTTTGGGGAGATACAGTTGGGCTGCGGGGGAGGCTGTCCCGGTTGGGTGGTTTAGGTTGAGAGATTGTTCGAGCTTCTGCCGGAGTGGGCCGCGCTGCTTGTCGGCTTCAGTCCAACTGGTGGCACGGGGGTGGTTGGTAATTGCGGCAAGCGCGCGGTCTTCCAGGTTTTGGAGGATCGCGTTGGGTTGGGCTCGGGCGGTCGCTAGCGAAATCAGCGCTAGGAGAATTGTTCTCACATCGTACTGACGCGGTGTTTGGGTGAAACGTTTAGGCCGGGGCAGGCCGGACGAGGGCGTCCGGCGCGGACCTGCGGTCCGCCGTCCTGGGTTAGATGCCGTCGCCTGAGGTGCCCCGGTAGTCGCGGCGGACGAAGCCGCGGGCTTCGAGTAAGCGGCAGACCTGGTCTGCTGCTTCACCGTCGTGCAGGGAGAGTGTCTGCGGGTCGATGTCGATGAATCTGTCGGCGCCTACCAGGGCGCGGGCGCGCTCGCGCTCCTCGGGTTCGGTGGAGGCGATGCTACAGATCGATATTAGCCCGGCGGCGCTGGACATCTTGGCCAGGCCCGGGAGCAGGTGGCTGTCTACGTCGTCCGCCAGCACGTGGATCAGGTATCCGCGGTCGAACAGCTCGCGCTCCACCAGGTACGCTACTTCGAGCCGGGATGTGAGCCAGACGGTGGCTGGTTGATGGCCGAATCGGGTTTTCCGTTCGGCTGCGCTGACCCGGCTCTTCTCGAACTCCACTCCTAGCAGAGCTGTCTTGGAGGAGCGCTGCTGGGTTGGCGTACGGTCGAGAATCATACCCGCGCCAACGGTGGCATTGGTTATCGGGTCGATGAAGATGAAGCTGCCGGTAACACGGTTCTTACGGTAGGAATCGAAGAACAAGGGCTTGCGGGTTTCAATGGCCACGGCTCCGATTTCATTCAAGTGCAACTGGGTGGCGCTGTTCTTGGCGAGCGAATTGATATCGACCTTGTGCAGGATGGCGGTGACGGTGGCGCGGACCTGCTGGGTGGTGTGCTTGACCAGATACGGTTTGTCAATCTCCATTGGGTCGGCGTGCATCCAGACCATCATGGCTTCGATGCGCCGGGAAGCGTGCGGCATTCGGGATGGGGTGACCAGCATGTCGCCGCGGCTGATATCGATCTCGTCTTCCAAACAGACGGTGACGGACATCGGCGCGAAGGCTTCGGGGAGATCGCCATCGAAAGTGGCGATGTTTTTTACTTTGCTGGTGCGGCCCGACGGGAGCACCATGATGGGGTCGCCCGGACGGATGCGGCCTGCGGCGACTTGTCCGGCATAGCCTCGAAAATCGAGAGTGGGGCGGATTACGTACTGCACGGGGAAGCGCATCTCCGGCGTTACCTCGTCGCCTTCAATGGGCACGGTTTCCAGGTAGTCCAGCAGGCTGGCGCCTTCATACCACGGGGTGCGGGGACTGCGGGTTACTACGTTGTCGCCGTCCAGGGCGCTGATGGGAATGAAGTAGAGCTGGCCCAGATCGAGATCGCTGGCGAAGGCTTTGAACTCGGTGCGGATCTGATCGAAGACTTGCCGGCTGAAATCCACCAGATCCATCTTGTTAATGGCTACCACTACGTTCGGGATGTTGAGCAGCGACGCTATGAACGCGTGGCGGCGCGACTGGGGAAGTACTCCCTTGCGGGCGTCTACCAGCACGATGGCGAGGTGCGCGGTGGAGGCTCCGGTGGCCATGTTGCGCGTGTACTGTTCGTGGCCGGGGGTATCGGCGATGATGAACTTGCGTTTTGGCGTGGCGAAGTAGCGGTAGGCAACGTCGATGGTGATGCCTTGCTCGCGTTCGGCTTTGAGGCCGTCGGTTAATAGGGAGAAGTCGATGACGCCGGCGGAGCGATTGACGGAGGCCTTCTTTACTGAGGCGATCTGGTCTTCGTA
>JANXXV010000405.1 GCA_025350445.1 Bryobacteraceae bacterium
GCCGTCTTGAAGCGGCCGGTATCCCCAACGGCCCAGTTCGTCAACACGCCACCGCCGCTTACGCCCGTTACGCCAAGCTTGTCCGGATTCACCCAGCCGAGTTTGATCAACTGAGCCACAGCAGCCACCGGATCTTGGTGATCGTCTCCCGGATAATCGAACTGAATCCCATTTCCGAAGTCCTGGCCATAGCTCGTGCTTCCTCTCGGATTCGGATACACCACTCCGTAGTCTTTCGCCCCCATCCCCTGAAATCCGCGGGCCTGCGGCCCGTTGCGATTTCAGTAAATCGAATTCAGTGATCAGACGCTTCCCGGCAGCAGAAATATCCAGGGCCAAGCACAGGAAAATCGCCAGCACGTAACCAATTCGCGCCATCGCACCTCTCAGAAGAACTTAGCCCGGCATTTTGGCACAGGTGTGGCACTGGGCGGAAGTGCCATGTGGGGGCTTGTCGCAACGATAGGGCATCTGCATGGGCGCGCTAGACTAAACCCATTCGCACGGATTGCACCGCAACGACACTTGGCGTATACTGATAGACAAATGGCGCATCGCGAACATGCACCCACTCCCAGCCGTTTGATCGAAGCGGTTCGTGAAGGTTTACCCACCGCAAGGCTCGACAAGATGGCGAAATCTCTGGCCGTGGAACGCTCCGTCTTATTACGCATCCTGGGTATTTCCGCGCGAACGGTCCAGCGAAAGAACCGTTCGGCGGTCCGTCTTAGCCCTGCGGCGTCGGATCGGCTTTCGCGCATGGATCGTATTTTGATCCTCGCAACGGAGGTTTTTGGCGCTAAAGAAAAAGCCGTGGAATGGCTGAAACGCTCCAGCCGCGCACTTGCTAACCAAAAGCCCATTCAGCTGCTCGATACGGACGCTGGTACGCAGCGCGTCGAGCGGGAACTGCGCCAGATTCAGCACGGTTTCGTTTACTGATGCAGCATTTGTGGAGGCTCTACCGCGCACCGCACGGCCCCGGTCTGGATGGAATCGGAGGAACCTTTGCAGACGGGCGCTGGCACAGACAGGGCGAACTGGTGGTCTACTTCGGCGCGTCGGCCGCTATCGTAGTGCTGGAGCGGCTGGCGCATACCGCCGCGGATCTGTTGCCCGATGACCTTCGTCTAGGCCGGTTCGAATTTTCTACACCAGCAGCCATGACCGATGTAAAAGACCTCACCGTTTTGTCGAATGATTGGACGCGGCATGAGCTTGCAACCCGGCGCATCGGTGCCGATTGGCTACGCGACCAGTATTCTTGTTTGCTGGCGGTGCCTTCCGCAATTCTTCCTGAAGAATCGAATTTCGTTTTCAATCCCCGGCACGCTGACGCTCAAAGGCTGCGGTTGGTGTACGAACGACCCTTCGCATTCGATGCCCGCCTCTTATAAGGCTTTCCAGATCTGTCCCCGCTCAACCCGAACCAACGTTGCAATCGTCCAGAGTCACATCCTCTGTGGAACTTCGTTTTGACCCACTCCCGCTCGGCACATCCATACAGCCCCGTAAACGTTTTTTTACAGTCCAAAGCGAACTTCCAACCGTCTGAAGGGTTAGATGGAATGAGTAGGTAGAGCGAAGATGAAGAATAAGTTATTGGGATTGACAGTTTTAGCATGTCTGGCCACTCTCCCGCTGGTCTCGGCCCGGCCGGACCTGTTTCATACCAAGCTCGATAAGAGCCGGGAGATTCTCCACGCTCTGGGGCGCTTGACCTATGGTCCCCGGCCGGGAGATGTCGCCGCAGTCCGGCGGATTGGCCTCAAGAAGTGGATCGATCTGCAGCTTCACCCCGAGACTCTCCCGGAGAATTCCACGCTCGATGCAAGACTTGCGCCGCTTGTTTCCCTATCGATGACAACGGCGGAACTGACGCGGAACTACCCTCCGCCTCAGGTTATCGCCGCCATCGCAAAAGGGAACATGCCGCTGCCGGGCGATCCGGAAAAGCGTGCGGTGCTGGAACAACTCGTCGAGCGGTATAAAACCAAACTGGAAAAGAAAGGCGTGACCGAGAGCAAGATTCCAGCCGCGGAAACTGAGCCCATCACGGATATTCCTTCCGCCGCTGAAATTCATACGATGCGAAAGGGCACGCCGGAACAGAAGGCGGAGTTCTTCCGTTCCATGCCGCCTGAGAAGTTGCGGAAGGTGATCTTCGCCCTGCCGGAAGGCGGCCGCAAAGGGCTGTTTGCCTATGCCCCGCCGGATGTCCGCCGCAAGATGCTGGAATCCTCCGCGCCTCAACAGGTGGTCGCTCACGATCTGGCGGAAGGGAAGCTCTATCGCGCCATCTACAGCGAGAGGCAGTTGAGCGAGGTTCTGACGGATTTCTGGTTCAACCACTTCAACGTTTTTCTGGACAAAGGCGCGGATCGTTTCCTGGTCACGGCTTACGAGCGTGACGCCATAAGGCCCAACGTGCTGGGCAACTTCCGCCAAATGCTGGAGGCGACGGCCAAGAATCCGGCCATGCTTTGGTATCTGGACAACTGGCAATCCGTCTCGCCGGATGCGGTGGCGGGAATGCGCGGCGGTAAGAACGCAAAGCGCACTCGTGGTCTGAATGAGAACTACGCCCGCGAGCTGCTGGAACTTCACACGCTAGGTGTGGATGGCGGTTATACGCAGAAGGACATAATAGAAGTGGCCCGCTGCTTCACCGGCTGGACCATCGATCAGCCCTATCGTGGAGGCGGTTTTGAATTCAACGCCCGAGTCCACGACAAGGGCGGGAAGGTGGTTCTTGGCGTGACAATTCCTGCGGGCGGCGGAATGGAAGACGGATTGAAGGTGCTGGATATCGTGGCCCATCACCCTTCCACCGCGCGCTTTATCGCCAGGAAACTGGCACAGCGCTTCGTGGCCGATGATCCGCCCGCGCCGCTGATCGATGCCATGGCGAAAACCTTCCAGCAGAAAGACGGAGACCTGCGCGAGGTGATGCGCACCATGCTGGCTTCGAACGAATTCTGGTCGCAGGGAGCTTACAGAGCGAAGGTGAAGTCGCCGTTGGAAATGGTCGCCAGCGCGCTTCGGGCGACCGGCGCGGACGTGACGTTCGCCTTCGGCCTTGCAAACAAAATCGGCGAGCTCGGCCAGCCTTTATATCGGAAGCAGGAGCCGACGGGCTATTCGAGCTCCAGCGCGGAATGGGTCAACTCCGCCGCGCTGCTGGCACGGATGAATTTCGCACTCGCACTGACGCAGAACAAGCTGCCCGGTGTGAAAGTAGACTCGCAAAAGTTTGAAGGCGACCCCACGGCGGTAGCAAGATCGCTACTATCGGCCGAGGCCTCCGCGCAGACGCGCCAGGCGATTGAACGCGGCCAGGCGGAGAAGCAGGATCCGGCCGCGATCGCCGGATTGATTTTGGGATCCCCCGAGTTTCAAAGAAGGTAACCAAAAATGCTGAATCGACGAGTATTCCTGAAGAGTTCCGCGCTGGCGATGTTTGGAGTGGGAGCCGCGCCGCACTGGCTGGCCCGCGCCGCGGAAGGTGTGGAAAGCCGTAAGAAGATTCTGGTGGCCATCTTTCAACGAGGAGCGGCCGACGGTCTGAACGTGGTGGCGCCTTTTGGCGACCCTAACTACTACGCACTCCGTCCCAATATCGCAATTCCGAAGGGCGACGTCATCGATCTGGACGGCTTCTTCGGCCTGCA
>JANXXV010000462.1 GCA_025350445.1 Bryobacteraceae bacterium
CAGATTTGGCCAGAAGTTCCTCGCGCGCCATTCCGGTGGCGACTGCGATTGCGGCTGTGCGGCACCTTTCAGAGGTTTCTCTGCGTTGGCGAAAGCGCTCGAAAGCGACTTGCCGATTCCTTTTCCTGCCGCCCCGGCGGATGTTGCCGTGGAGCCCGTCAATACTCCGGTTTCCATGAGGACCTGCGCATGGATATAGGCGGGTAGGCCGGAAAGTAACGCTGCGTAGAGTGCCAGTTTCATGGAAATTTCTTCTTTTTTAGAGCGTAGCGGAATTGTGGTGCGATTGATTGTGACTGTTTGAATGTTTGAAGGTGTGATATCATGCAGTCTGGAGGGAAAGGTTATGGCGAGTTCCGCAGTCAAGACGATGAAGACGATCACGATTCGGCTCCCGGAGGATCTGCACCAACGGGTCAAGGTCAAATTGGTGAAGGATCACCGGTCGTTTCAGGAGTTAGTGGAAGAGCAGTTGAGGTCCTATACGGGGGAAACTCCGGCCGATCCCAACTTCCAGCGCCAGATTGAGATCGCCCGACGGGGGATGTCCAAGTACCGGGAGGCCCTCTCGGAACTGGCTAAGTGAACGAGCCCCGGTGGATGGAATTGGACCTGGTGCTGGCGCTTCACGCCGAACAGCTTGACGAGCACGGCGGTGCGCCGGGCATCCGGGATCTGGCGGGTATCGAGCCGGCGCTGGCTAAACCACGGCACCTGTTTACGTATGGGACGCCATCGGTCTTTGAACTGGCGGCTGCCTATGCCGCGGGGCTGTCGCAGAATCATGGCTTCGTTGACGGCAACAAGCGGACTTCGTTCCTGACGGCGTACGTGTTTCTTTTCGACAACGGTTTCGAGATAGCAGCCAGCCAGGCCGAGGTAGTCGCCGCGATGCTGGAGCTGGCCGGGCACAAACTCACGCAACCTCAGTTTGCGGCTTGGCTGGCCGAACACTGCGAGCCCGCCAAGAGGCAGGACGGGGCATCGAGTTAACCTCGGAGGGAGGTCAATGTGCAAGGTGGCGGCGGAGTTGATCGATGGCGATCTGGAACTGGGTGTGATCAGGTGCGACCCGGAAGACGAGCGGTTGATCAGCGAGGTGATTTATACCGATCGCCTGGCCTTCGCCGTTTCGCCGGCGTAGCGGTTTGCGAAGCGGAAGAATATTTTAACCTAACTGGGTATGTGCTTGACTCAAGTGGGTACGGTCTCGCCGCGTTTCGTGTGGCTGGCGCATTGGGGCCTTAGTCCCGCTTCCAGCAGCGGACGAGGGCGTCCCGCGCCGGCCAGGGGGCCCGCCCCATAAGCGTTTACTTAAGGCGTCCGCAGCTTCGAAAACACCAAGAAACAACGGAATCACGCCAACAGTCCGAGACACTTCTGGACAAAAATGTTCTTATGTAAACGCTTATGGGGGCCCGCCCCACCTGGGTAAGCTGCTGCCGTAGTAATTACCTGAGTGAAGCACATGCCCAGTTTCACCTGAATCCGGCAGTGTAAATCCCGCGAATCGTGCCAAGCCGGTGTAATAGCTGAGAAGTTCAACGGCTTCGCAGTTCACCATTCGAGGGATAACTGATTCCGTTGCAACTGCTTGCGGGCGGCTCCAACTGCCGGATTTAGGTTCGATTACGGGGCTTGGCGTGGAAACAGTCATTGCGCACCATGTTTCGCCGCCCTACCGCGAGGTGGTCCTGCGTGAGTTTCAGCGGCACAAAGTTCCGTTGAACATGGAGGTGGAGATGTCGACTGTGGAGACTATCCGGAAACTGGTTCAGCACAATGAGGGTGTGGCATTTCTGCCGCGGATGTGCGTGGAGCAGGAGTTGGAACAGAAGTCGTTGGGCGAGGTGAAGGTGGATGAGCTGGAAGTCGATCGCAAGATCCACGCGGCGAAAGCTTTTCTCGAAGTGGTGCGGGGGAGTAGATTATTTGTCTGACCCGCCCCGTTATCAATTCGCTGGCGACCTGCTGCGATTACTCCGCGAAGACAGCTATCTTGAAGGGATTTCCGCCGATCCCGGTATAGTTGCTATTGATGACGGAACCGCCCGACACCGCAATGTCGTATCCGACAAGAATGGTGTATCCCGCTGAACTGTTAGCCACGTTGGTACTGCTCCCGGTATACTGCAGATCGGTTGTGGGGAAGTAGATGATGCCCTCGTAGACGGATCCGCCACCTCCGGCGATGATGGAGGTGGTGGCCATAATGCTAGCGGCTGGCACCGTGGGATCCTGATAAAACAGAACTCCCACATAGGGACTATTTGTAGGGTTATTTGCAATTGTCGGGGCGGTTAATGTCACGATACCGCTCCCGGTAATTTTGACTGGGCTATAAAGACTTGCATTCGTTCCCGGGTATGTCATGAAGAAAGTAACTGCGTTTCCGGTCAAGGTGGCGCCTGCGGTGACGGTAATGCCTCCACCTGAGATCACATAAGTTCCGGGATTGAAAACTGCCGTGCCCTTGATGTTAAGTCCCCCGCAATAGACGCCCGGGTTCAATGTAACGATATCCGAAGGGTTAACAGTCGGAAAATTAGTGTAGGTGCAAGTGTTTTTAGTGGCAATAGTTGCGCCAGCCGTCGGAAACAGGGCGGCCATCGGATCGGATGTGGGACCGGAAGGCTGAAGACCTGGCAGTCCACAGGAGTTCGTGTACCCGCCTGCATTGACGTAGCTAATATCGTTGGACGCCACGCACGCGCCTCCCACGGCGGAGAAATTGGAATTGGAATAGATGCCGCAAGCCATGTTGACCTGCGTACTTCCAGTGATGCTGAATCCGTACTGGGTGCTGGTGTTGGTCGATTGGTCGAGAGCGTAAATACAGGCAGTTGAATCCACGGCGCCAGCCACTGCTCTAGCCATGACGTTAGTGCTGGAAATGTTCAGAACCTGAAGAAAGGTTGTGGGTTGAGGCTGGCCGATGATGACCTCAACGAATCCGGCTTGCCCTGCCTTCGCGCCAAATTGCGGAGGCATATTCACCGTGACCGTGACGTCTCCTCCGTTTGGAAAATCGTTGAGCGAGGTATCTTTCAAAGCTGCGGTCTGGACGGTGGAGTATGGCGCCGCATACTGATGCATCAATTCCTGAGCGCCCGCCAAGGCACCGGCATCGGCTGCGGTCTGCATGCGCCTTTTATGAAAATACATGTAACCGGCGTCGATCGCCAAGCCCATGAAACCAAAAAGGACGAACATCGATATTGTTCCGATGATTAAAATGCTACCGCTTTGTTGTTTCCGGCGGTTCATCATCGGCAGGGCCGAAAGCGTACTAGCAGCGATTTGTATATTCAGATGTCTCATTGTGAAATCACCATTTGCGATCTGCTTCCTACTGTGAACGGACTAATGAATCCAACCAGAGGGGTTATTCCATAGCTGGTGGTCACAGATACGGGAGCTCCGGGAGAATTTCCGGATGGCCAGGCTGTAGTTACAGTTACGGCGCTGGCATCGAGCCCGATGCACCATCTTCTAACTTGATCCTGTACGTCGGAGGCGGTGGCAGCCACGCCGCTTCTACTGCCGTGGACTATCGCATAACGCGTGCCTTCGCGTGTTGCGCCGGAGAGGATGTTATACGCCGTCACAATCCGGCCGAATTCCATAATTCCGAACAAAACAAAAAAGAAGACAAGAATCACCAAGGAATACTCAACAAGGTAAGCCCCTCTCTGTCTTGCCTCGCGCCTGGTCGATCTCGATTTCATTATTGCACCCTCATTCTGGCAGTACGTTTAATAGTCAAGGTGCCCGGAATTGCCGGCCAATTCACCAGCGTATTGAATGGATAAGTCACGGCTACTTCCACGTAAACCGGCGGCTTGCCAGCCAACCCATATGCGCTGCATGACGTGACGGTGCAGGAGTTATACACAATCGCGGAGGTGTCTCCCACACATTGGCAGAAGTTTTTCGCGGTTATAGTCAACGACGGGGCCGGGATTCCCTGATAGGCGGCATCGTTCTGGGCGGCGTCCTTCATTGCGTTGAAATTTCCCGAATTTCCCACTTTCAACGATCCGAATTGTACGCCGGCTCGTGCGGCGCTGGCGACGGCAACGCTTGCATAAAAGACACGGCTAAAATCCATCGTGCCGAGCATCATGGTGACCATCACTGGTATGAGCAGCGAGGCTTCCAGCAACGCATTACCTCTGGATTTCCGGGCGCGTGCACCTCGTCGGCCCACGAGGCAGCCGGAAAAAGCTTTTGTTCGTGCAGGCGTGTTTTTTAGGTTAAATGTGAACCGCTTCACGGGAGTCCTCCGTCAGGCAAAAGTGTACGATAGTAATGGGACTTTTGGAATGGGCCGAAAGTACCAAAAACCGACTACCCGCAAGTTGGGGCGAGAGGTTTAGTACTCGTATTCTAGTACTGTTTGTGTTGCGGGTAGTCCAAAATCTGAGAGGGGTATGAAGCTACTCGGCTATACCTTCTGGAACCCGGCAGGCGGCATTTTCATCGCTCGGGCTCCCGGGAAAGCACGTACGACGGCGAGCGGCCCTTGCGTGGCGTGCAAACCTATTTAATCGCGCAGGTGCGGCTGGTGTTGGGCCCGGAAGTGGAAGGTGGCAATGTAACGGTGTCGGGCTTACGCGCAGCGATGCAGCTTGCCCGCGTAGACTGCGACTGCGCGGCCTGTGTTTAGTCGTCTATTCCGCGAAAACGGCCACCCTG
>JANXXV010000467.1 GCA_025350445.1 Bryobacteraceae bacterium
CTGTTGCCCGGATTGATCGCCGCGTCGGTCTGAATCATCCCTTCCAATTCCTGATTCTTTTCATCGCGAATCGTCCGGCCCAGGGAACTGATGATACCGGTAGTCAGCGTGCCTTCCAAGCCAAACGGATTCCCGATCGCCAGCACTTTCTGCCCCACCTGCACACCGTCGGAATCGCCCAACCGCAGCACCGGCAGCTTCTTCTTCGGGACAATCTGAATCAGCCCCAGATCGTTCTGCGGATCGCGCTCCAGAATTTTCGCTTCGTAGATCTCGTGGTTCGGCAAAGTTACCTGGATCTTTCCCTGGCCCTGCAAAACATGGCTATTGGTGAGGATGCGGCCCCGCTCATCGATGATAAATCCGCTGCCGACGTCCTTGGTGGGATAAACCTCCATGAACCAGTTGCGCCGGTACACGGTGCTGGTAATATTCACCGTCGCCAAGCGCGCCGATTTGTAAATCTCGATATTGTTAGTCTCGTCCGGACCAAGGCTGGCGGTGTGCGCGGTGTCCGGACCGGTCCACGCTTTACTCACAGCACTGAGGGGCAGGAACAACTGCGCCAGTCTACTATTCGATCGCGAGGTGGCGAAGACAAAGCCACCCACAATTAACGCTGTCAACAACAAAGCTCGAAATTTCATACTTGAACGCTCCGCAGCGATTCATAGACTTGCCGGGTCTGGCGAATCGTATTCTCCTTGGTAGACGATGTATCGATGACGTAGTCGGCATACTTTCGTTTCTCCGCCAGTGGCATCTGCCGGCGAAGCTTGGCTTTTACTTCCTCAAGCGTTAGCCCGTCCCGATCCACCGCCCGTTGTACCTGCTGTTCTTCGGTGCAGACCGCTACAATCAGCCGGTCATATCTCTTGTAACTGCCCGTCTCTATCAATATTGCAGCTTCTACAACTACAATTCCAGCGGGGTCACTCACAAATGCGGCCGCGGCGAGATCCTCCTCCATCTGATAGACGCACGGATGCACCAATTCGTTCAATACCGCTAAACGGTCCGGAAAATCAAAAACCCGCGCGGCCAGCTTGCGGCGGTCAATCTGCCCGGACTCGTCGAGAAGATCGCTACCGAATTCGGCGATCACCGCGTCATAGGCGCCACCACCCGGCAGCAGTGCCTGGTGACCCAGCAAATCCGCCTGAATCAGCGTACACCCAAACTCCGCCAGCGTTCTGCCGACGAAGCTCTTCCCGCTGGCGAGGCCCCCGGTGAGCCCTACCCTGAACCCTACGCCGGGCATCCCAGATGCAACTCCGCTGCACGAACCGTATTCACCATCAACATCGCAATCGTCAGCGGCCCCACGCCGCCCGGCACCGGAGTGTATGCGCCTGCGGCTTCCATCACATCCACCGGATGCGCATCGCCGATCAGGCTGCGGGATGGAAGATCGCCAAAAATCGCCGCCGACATCGCCGCATCGACGATCCGGTTCATCCCTACATCGATCACCGTCGCGCCCGGCTTGATGTAATCCCGCGTCACCATTGCGGGCCGTCCAGTGGCAGTAACCAAAATATCCGCCCGGCGGCTTTCCGTAACCAGATTCGTGGTGCGCGAATGACACATCGTCACCGTCGCATTCTCATGCAACAACAGCAGCGCCATTGGCTTACCGACAATATCGCTGCGGCCGATCACCACCGCGTGCCGGCCGGCAATTGGAATCTCATAGCGCTTCAGCAACTGAATCACTCCGGCCGGGGTGCAGGGACGGGGACCCGGCATGTTCGCCACCAGATTACCCACATTAAAGGGATGGAAACCGTCCACGTCCTTATCCGGCCGCACCGCTACCAGAACCTGCCGCGTGTCGATTTGCGAAGGCAGCGGAGTTTGAATCAATATGCCGTCAATCTCCACCCGCGAGTTCAACGATTCGATCAGTGCCAGCAAATCGCGCGTGGAAATATCGGCCGGAGGCGTATATTTCTCGCTATAGATGCCCATCTCCGCACAGGCGCGTTCCTTGTTGCGGACATAAATCTCGGAAGCGGGGTCGCTGCCCACCAGAATCACCGCAAGTCCAGGCTGGCGGCGCCGGGCAGTCATCGCCAGCACGCGTGGCTTCCATTCCTGCAAAATTTCGTCTCGGACCCACTTGCCATCAAGGATTTGCGCCATTCCTTCGAAGGATAGCAGACGGTCTATTTCACTATGCCCTTCCCTTCCTGAATCTTCAATAAACGATCCACCGGCACTTTGGCAAGAAGCTCCTTCCCGCCGTTCGGCCAGCGGATTTCGAGGTCGGCGGTGGTGGCCGAACCCAGCCCGAAATGCAACCGCGGATCGCTGGCGGAATAGAAGCTCGATTGCGCAACCACTTCCTGCGCCTGAATCTTCCCGCCGTACTTCGCCGTTACCCGAGCCCCAATCGCGCTGCGGTTCGACTGCACACCAATCAGCTTCACCTGCAGCCAGTGATTCTTTCCGGAAACGTCGTTCCGTAGCAGCGACGGCGGTTCGTTCATATTGACGATTAGAATATCGACGTCACCGTCGTTGTCGAAATCGCCGAAAGCACAGCCACGGCTCGAATGCACCGCCGCCACGCCAGGGCCCGCCTGTTCAATCAACTCCTCGAACTTTCCGCCGCCCAGGTTGCGGAAAACAGCGCGCGGTGTCTTGTACGGATAGGCCGGGACAGAGCGTTCAATTTCCGGATAAACATTGCCCGTTACCATAAACAGATCGGGATTTCCGTCGTTATCCAGATCCACAATGCCCGCGCCCCAACTGATATAGCGGGTCTCCACGCCAATGCCGCTGCGAATGGTCACGTCGTCGAAGATGCCCTTGCCGTCGTTCTTGTAAAGCACGCTGGTGTCGTCTGTAAAGTGCGTCTTGAAGATGTCCAGGCTGCCGTCCAGGTTGTAATCCCCAACGCCGACGCCCATGCCGGCCTGCTCCATACCGTCTTCGTTCAAGGCCACGCCGCGTTCCAATCCTTCTTCGGCAAAGGTGCCGTCGTGCTTGTTGCGGAAAAAGAAACTTGGCGTGGAATCGCAAGCCACGTAAATATCCGGCCAGCCGTCGTTGTCGAAATCGGCGGCCACCGCGGTCATCGCGTACGATCCCTTAGCCTTGGAAATGCCCGATGCCACGCTGACATCCGTGAACGTGCCGTCACCATTGTTGCGATAGAGCGAGTGATAGCCGGGGACCAGTCCGCGAGGCCCGCAATTCACCGGTACGCCCTTCCATGTACAGTTCGCGTTCTCACCGGGCTTAGGAATTTTGTTGAAGTCAAACTCCAGATAATTCGACACAAACAGATCCAGATGCCCGTCGCGATCGTAGTCGAGGAACGTGCATCCCGCGCCCCACCGCGTATGTTTGTCCAGCAAGCCAGCCTGTTTGGTCACATCGGTAAATGTCCCGTCGCCATTGTTGCGGTAAAGAACGTTCTGTCCCCAATAAGTAATGTACAGATCCTCGTTCCCGTCGTTGTTGTAGTCGCCGACGGTGACCGCGCAAGCCCATCCGCTGCGGCGCAGCCCCGCTTTGTCGGTAACATCGGTGAACGTGCCGTCCCGATTATTCTTGTAGAGCCGGTTGGTGGCGCCCTCCGGATTGCCCTCCAGCCGGGTTCCGGAGAGCAGAAAAATGTCGAGCCAGCCGTCGTTATCATAGTCGAAAAACGCCGCCCCGCAGCCGACCGTCTCAAGAATATAGGTCTTCCGCTCGACGCCACCGTAGATCACCGGGGCGTGTAACCCGGCCTGTTCCGCGATGTCGGTCAGCTTTGAATCGAACGGCAATCCGGAGAGTTTTCCCCGCGGCTGCGGCTTCACGCTCCGCGTCGCGACGCCCTGCGCACAGGCAGGCCCCGCCGAGAGCAAAGCTATCAGTTCGCGGCGCGTAAGATCCATAATCCTTACGTTAACATTGTGCTGATGCTCATCGACTTCAATTCAAAACTGGCCGTAGTTACCGGCGGAGCCAACGGAATCGGTCTCACCATCGCAAGATTGCTCAAGAGTAGTGGCGCCGAAGTGTGGGTCTTCGACGTGGAGCGCGAACGGCCGGAGGAAGTGGCGGCTTCCTTTGCGGCCTTCGGAACCGTAGTGGACGTCACCGACCGTGTATCGCTCGAAGCTGGATTCGCGCAGTCCGGACCGCCCGATGTCCTGATCGCCAACGCAGGTGTGGCCAGCTTCAACAATATGTCGGACACCACCAAGGAAGAGTGGGACCGTGTGATTTCGGTGAACCTTTCCGGCATGTTCCATACGGTGCAGATTGCGTCAAAATTGATGAAACAGCGGCGAAAGGGATCGATCGTGTTGACGGCCTCCACAAACTCGTTCGACGGCGAGGCCGATCTCATTGCTTACAACGCCAGCAAGGCGGGGGTGTTGGGCATCCTCCACACGGCGGCGAACGAACTGGGGCCGTATCAAATCCGCGTGAATGCGGTGTGCCCCGGCTTGATCCGCACGCGCATCACGGAGCCGTTTTTTCAGGACACGAAGCTCATTAAGGAATACTTCCGTCCGATTGCACTCGGGCGCGGCGGCAGTCCGCAAGAGGTAGCTAACGCGATGGCGTTTCTAGCCTCCGATGCGGCTTCGTATATTACCGGTGCGGCCTTGTTGGTAGACGGCGGCCAGCTGGCTTCGAAGTTCGGAACTTGGAATGAGGAGAACGCCGATTTCTTTGGGGACCGCTGGTGGCTGCGGTGAGTTTGGTTCGTATGTGCACTTTCAATTTCTGATCGATTCTCTGGCGAATCTCGTGGAGCGCGAGGTTCCTCTCCAGTGCGCCGAATGAAGGTCCTCGGTGTCTCCCTTCTTTTTCAAATGGAGAAGCGCTATTCAACTTCCACACCTTCTTGCAAGTACTCAAGGGCCCCGCCGGAGAAATTAGAACCTATCCGATAATATTCTGACGTTTTCCGGCAGGAAAACGAAGTTACCTCGCGACGCCGATGGCAAGCTGGGGGATGATGACGGGTTCGCCGAGTTTGAGAGCGGTGGTCACGACTTGTTTGCCGAAAGATGTCACGTAGTATTTGTCGGTGTGACCGAT
>JANXXV010000468.1 GCA_025350445.1 Bryobacteraceae bacterium
CCCGCTGAAGGGGCCGGTGGTCTACGAGTTCCGGCTGGCGCACAGGGGAACATGATGAAGACGGTATTCCGATCTGGCGCTACGATGTGGCTGGCAGTTTGCCTGTTGGCGCAGCAGCCGCCTCTAAAAGAGCGCGACCTGAAGTACGAAAAAGACGAACCCGTAACGATCAAGACGCCTACCGGCGAGGTATCGATTCCGCGCAGCTACGCGCTGGTGATCGGCGTGGCGCAGTACAAGAGCCTGCCGGCTTCGGCGCAACTGGAATATCCGGAGCGCGACGCGGAATCGATTTACTCCATTCTGATCAGTCCGGAGGGCGGCAATTTCAAAGCCGAGAACGTGCACAAACTGATTGGGCCGAAGGCGACGCTGGCGAATCTGAAACGAGAACTGGAATCATGGTTGCCGTCGGTGGCTCGCGACAACGATCGAGTGGTGATCTACTTCGCCGGGCATGGATTTGTGAACGCCGGCAAAGCGTATCTGGCTCCATACGACATTGAGAAAGATCACGTGACCACCACCGGCTATCCCATGGAGACGCTGAGCGCTGTAGTGGGCAGCAAGATCAAGGCGAAGTGGAAGGTGCTGCTCACCGATTCCTGCCATAGCGGATCGATCAACCCGGAGGCCGACATTGAGACGATCAACGGCAGTTTGAAGAATCTGGAACGGTCGCTGTTCTCGCTGACAGCCAGCCGCGACCGGGAGCGTTCCTACGAAAGCAAGGATTGGGGCGGCGGGCATGGCATCTTTACTTACTATGTTGTGAAGGGACTGGAAGGCGCGGCGGACGAATCGCACGATGGTGTGGTGACGGCAGATGAACTGGCCGAGTATGTGCATCGCGAGGTCCGGCAGGCGACACAGGGAAAGCAGAATCCGACTTCAGAGCGCGGCAGCTTCGATCCCAATATGCTGCTGGCGTATATTCCGTCGAATGCGGCGCCGGGTACGCCGCCTGCGCCGAAGACGGGCGCGTTGATTTTTGAAGCGAATACCAGCGGCGTTGAGGTGTTCGTGGACGGCAAGTCCATCGGCGTGGTGAACAAGGGCGGCAATTTGCGCATGCCGGGATTGGTGCCGGGCGTTCACACGGTGAAGGGCGTCAAGATGGACTATGAGCCGGACGGTCCGCGGGAAGAGACGGTTTATCCCGGGCAGGAGTCGACGGTGTCGCTGAAGATCCTGATTCTGCGGCGGCGTCCGAAGGCGGCGGTGGATTCCTTCGACAAAGGGATGGACGAGTACAACAAAGGCGCGGCCGAGCATTACAAAAAGGCTGTCGCGCATTTCCAGGCTGCTCTCAAACAGGATGCTGCCTATAGCCAGGCGGCGCTCTATCTGGGGCGAACCTACAATGCGCTGTTCGATCAGGATGAGGCGCGGAAGTATTACAAGCGGGCGATTGACATTGATCCGGACTATCTGGAAGCACGGTCCACCTACGGCGGAATGCTGCTCGATATCGGCGCTCTGGACGAGTCCATCCGGCAGTTAAACGCCGTAGTGCAGCGCGATCCAAAGAACTCTCTGGCTCTCAATCTGATGGGTCAAGCGCTGTGCCGGAAGGAACTTTACAATGATGCGGCCGAGGCTTCGCGGAAGTCGATTGAGTTCAACCCGAACGGCGCGGAAGCTCATCTCTGGCTAGCCGAGAGCCTGCGGATGACCGCGAAATATCAGGATTCGACGGTGGAGTATCACGAGTACCTGCGGCTGAGCAATTTCGACAATAAGCTGGCGGGGAAGTTGAATTACTACGTGCTGGGCTATCTAACAGGGTTTGGCAAGAAGAAGCGGGCGAACCTGCAGGACATCTGGCGGGAATTGCGCAGCGAAGCCTACCTTGGGTTGAGCGACTGCGAACGGAAGCTCTCGCATTTTGATAAGGCGATCGAGTACGGACAAATGTCGTTGGTATACGATCCGAAAGATCCGTATGTACACTACGCGCTGGGCCTGGCCTATGGCCGCAAGGGCCAGCAGAACAACAGCATCGAATCGTTCGCGGCAGCCCGCGATCATTTCCGCAAGATGCTGGAGATCAATCCTGCCATGGATGAGGCCGAATTCGCCAAGAAGAACGTTGCGAGTATCGACGCCGCCCTCAAGAGCCGTTAGCGCTTTCCCCTTTCAGTTCGGAAGAAGACTCGGATTTAGGCGATCTTCCGGGATCGGCGTCCGACTATAATGGAGCAGGGCCCGGGTGGCGAAATCGGCAGACGCAAAGGACTTAAAATCCTTTTTCGCGCAAGCGGAGTGTGGGTTCAAGTCCCACCCCGGGCACCAGAATTCTCCCAATTTGATAGCTGCCGGGGGATGTAGGACGCAAACGTTCACAAATGCCGATTCCCGACTATCAGTCCCTTATGCTCCCTGTCTTGCTGCTAACTGGAGATCGCCAGGAGCATCAAATTTCCGACTTGCGTACTCAAATTGCAGTCCAACTGGCTCTAACAGAAGCGGAATTGGCCCAGCGTTTGGCAAGCGACTCACAAACCGTATTCGCAAGCCGTGTTGCCTGGGCGGTCCAATACCTCAAGCAAGCGGGAGCACTCGTCGGAGTTCGCCGGGGTGTCTACGAAATCACAAATAGGGGGTTATCCTTTATTAAAGGGTAAGCTTGGCGCGATTTCGGTAAAGACTCTTCGACAGTTCCCCGAATTCAACGAGTTTGAGCAGAAAGGATCTGAATCGGAGCAGCCAGCGGTTTCGGCTTCCGCACTAATTGATCCGAAGTCTACTCCGGAAGAGTCATTAGAAAATAGCTATCAGATCTTGCGCGAGACGTTGGCGCATGATTTGTTGGAGGCAATCAAAGATGGAACTCCAGCCGCATTCGAGCAAATCGTCGTGGATCTCCTGGTCAGTATGGGGTACGGTGGTTCCGTAGAGGATGCCGGGAAAGTCGTTGGCAAATCCGGCGACGGCGGAATAGACGGCGTCATCAAGCAGGACAAACTTGGGCTGGATGCAATCTACGTCCAGGCGAAGCGATGGAAGGACGTTGTGGGAAGCTCGGAGATAATGAAGTTCTCTGGAAGTCTCACCAAGAAGCACGCCAGTCGAGGAGTCTTCATCACCACGTCAACGTTCACCCGGGATGCGTCCGAGTTCGTAGAAGCAATGCCGCAGAAGATCGTCCTTATTGACGGAAAGCAACTCGCTTCGCTTATGATTGAGCACGACGTTGGAGTCTCGCGGATACGAGTGTATACGCTAAAACGGCTGGACCAGGATTACTTTGAAAACCTCTAGCGAGGTTCCTATCCTGATTCCGCCAAGACTACCGAACGTAAGCAGGTTGCCTGTCACGAGGCAGGATCAACCAGCCCTTGCTTCCCAGCTAGTGATCCTCCCTTATAACCGGACGATCTTATCCGACACCACTCCCTTCAGCGCATTCCTCGTATCAACAATCAACTTCGCCTTCTCCATGATCGCGCCGTACTCAAACCCCGTATGGTCCGTCGTAATCACCACGCAGTCAGCCGTCGCCGCCAGCGCTTCCGGATCGCCCGCGTTGATCCGCACGCCGTCCATTTGAATGTGCGGCACGAACGGGTCGCTGTAAGTCATCTCCGCCCCCCGCTGTTTCAGCAGGTGGAAAATATCCAGCGCCGGGGACTCGCGCACGTCGTCAATGTCCTTCTTATACGCCATTCCCAAAATGTGAATCTTCGATCCGCGCAGGGGTTTGCCGTGGTCGTTTAGGGCGTTCTGGACTTTCTCTACCACAAAATGCGGCATCTGCCCGTTGATGTAGCCCGCCAGTTCGATGAACCGCGCCTCGATTCCGGATTGTTTGGTTTTCCATGACAGATAGAACGGATCGATCGGGATGCAATGGCCGCCCAGCCCCGGTCCCGGATAGAAAGGCATGAAGCCGAACGGCTTCGTCGCCGCCGCCTCAATCACTTCCCAGACGTTGATGCCCATGCGGTCGCACATCAGCGCCATCTCATTCACCAGCCCGATGTTGATCATGCGGAACGTATTTTCCAGCAACTTCACCATCTCGGCCACGCGCGTGGAGCTAACCGCCACCACTTTTTGCAACGCCTGTCCGTAAAATAGCGCACCCATCTCGGTGCAGGCCTTAGTGATGCCGCCAACTACTTTCGGAATGTTCGACGTATTGTATTTCGGATTGCCGGGATCGACCCGCTCCGGCGAGAAGCAGAGGAAAAAGTCCTCGCCCACCTTCAAATTGCCCGCTTCGAGCATCGGCAACACCAGCTCATCCGTAGTGCCCGGATAGGTGGTCGATTCCAGCACCACCAGCATGCCCGGGTGAAAATACTTGGCAATCTCCGGACAGGCCGACACAATGTAGCTCATGTCCGGATCCTTGGTCTTTCGCAGCGGCGTGGGCACGCAGATGTCGATGGTGTCCAGTTCCGACACTACGGCGAAATCCGTCGTCGCACTGATCTTTCCGCTTTTCACCAGGGCCGCCAGCGTCCCGGTCGGAATATCCTGTATATAGGACTCGCCGCGGTTCACGGCGTCCACCTTCGATTGCTGGACGTCAATCCCTACGACGGTGAATCCCATCTTGGCGAATTCTACCACCAGTGGTAGGCCCACGTAGCCCAGGCCAATCACACCCACTCGCGCCTCGCGGGAGGCTATCTTTGCGCTCAGTTTTTCTTCATGCGTCACAGAAAAAAGTCACCTTTTCCAAGAAATTTGTAAGTCCCGGCGAAAATTCGGTTCCGGGTTCCGTTGCGCAAAGACAGCGTGCCGCATTTGACACCGCAGCGAAACGCAACTCTATAGGTTAAGCACGCCGCGCGCCACAGAATGCCTGGTCACCGGCTCCGCCCGTGCATCTCTATAGAACCTTCGCTAACTGTTCCTTCATCTTGCGCTGTCCGTACCTGGGGAATACCCCCATGTAGCTCAGAACGCGGCAGGCTATTCCGAAACCGGATTCCACTCCTCGGGCCTCCACGCGAACCACCACCACCTGGCAATGCATACTGCACATTTCATCGCCAAAGTTCCGGCGTTGCGCCGGAACTTCAATGACGCACTCCAGTTCCTCGCCCGGAAGGAATGCGTCTTGCGAGATACAATACAGTCCCGCCTCACTCAAGTTGGAAGTCATCGTCTCCACAATTCGGACGTCGCCACGTTTCCAAAGCCTCACCGGCCACCGCAGCGGGAGTCTGTCGACCTTCCGGAGTTCATTAAATTTCATCAATCTCTACCCGTTTCCTTTTCAATGGCGCCCTCTTCGAGACGCCGATATCTGGGACTAACTGACAGTGTTTGGGAATATGTACCAGTACTGTCGGTTCTGGCGCTTCAAGTCCGATCCGTCTATACTTTGAATCTGTAGAGATTGGCGGTCTGACGTGGAAAATTGTGCATTTCGGAATCCTTCCACAGAATTCTGTTACATCTTGATTGCCATCTTGTTTGCTGTCTTGTTTGCAATGACGATTGGACACTGATTTCCCATGACTGACCACTTGAACCCGCGCCTCCAAGCACCTCACCCAGAACGTAACGGTTTAGGTATCTCGATCGTTTTTGTCGGCCCGCTGACACCAGGTTGGGAAAATCTCGATCGATGTTTACAGAGCATGGAAGACGTGACCGTCTATCGTTGCCGGGAAGATCCCGCCCAGATTATCGGCCTCTGTAACGCCGTCGCTCCTTGTGTCCTGTTGATCAACCTGAGGTTCCTGGAAGCAATGGAAGGCTCCAGAATTCTAACCTTGGTGGACGACAGCGACAGAGTCCATATTCTAGTCATGGCCCAGAGCGAAGAACTGGCCGCATGCCGGAACCTGTTGCGGATAGGATGCAAGGGACTGCTGGTGCCCAATATGTCCATGGAAATGAACGTACGCGCAATTTCCAAGGTGATTGAGGGCGAGATCTGGATGTCTCGCACCAAGCTGTCTTCGTTGCTGCAAGAGAATGTGCGCGTGAATGATGAAGTTAAGCTGACGTCCCGGGAGCGGGAAATCCTATATCTTGTCGGGCGCGGCATGAACAATCAACAGATTGCGGATGCGCTATACATTACTCGCGAAACCGTACGCTGGCACATTCGCGGACTGTATACGAAAATCGGAACGCACGACCGGCACTCGGTTGCGTCTTATGCGGCCATCCTCTATTCCGCCTCCGATAGTGGCGCATCTCAATTCCCCGGCCTTTGCAAAACCGCGATCCTTGCTTGATTCCAAACGGCCTGTCTTCGCTCGAAGTATGCGGGGGCAGTGTCCGGCTCGCAAGCCTACCGCGTCTATTTGCACTTCAGACTTCGATTTAGTACCGGGGCATTCCCGTCCAGACGTACCGGACGCGCCACATTACTAAAGGACTAAGAATTCTAAGTATCCCTTCCTGCCTTCTCACTTATGCGCGGAGAGTACTATTGCGCGGTCACGAGGACGAAGCGATGGTAAGAGGGGAGGGGGAAAACTCCCCCCCTGTACAAACTGTGGTTAGAAAGCAAATAATTTGGTGATGCTTCTCACTTCTTAGTACCGGCCAAGTAAGCCGGTAGTGTGGAGGAAGAAGTCTAAAGATTGGGAGCCTAAGGGACTCACAACGATGAATGTGCTTTTGCTATCCGGGGACAACAAACTGCGGGAGTTCTGTAGGGATGTGCTCGAGGAGTGCATGCCGGAAGACTGCGGGATTCACTTTGGGGCGTCGTTCCAGGAAGTCCCTCAGCCGGACTTGACCATCTGGGATTACACTCCGGATGTGATGCCGCCGGCGTCGCTGGCGGGTCCGGAACAGGAGACGATACTGCTGGTCCACCGAAAGCAACTGTCTCTTTTGCGGGACGCTTTCCCGTTGCAGTCGGCAAGCATTCTGCTGAAGCCCGTCAACCACGCGATTCTCCGCATATTTATTGAACACGCGATCGCGCGGCAGGAGTCACCCGCCGTGCCGGTCAGTAACACCAAGGAACATCGCTTGGAGAACGAGCGGGACCGGTTGTTCCAGTTATTGCTGAGAGCGAATCTCAATCTTCAGGAATACGACCAGGATCGCACGAACTTCCTGGCTCGCACCGTGCATGACTTCCGCGCGCCGTTGACGGCCTTGCAGGGCTATTGCGGATTGCTGCTGGAGCAGGGCGTTGGACCCCTTAACACCGACCAGGTGGAACTGCTGCGGGGAATGCACCGTAGCACCAAGAGATTGTCCGCGCTGGCCAGTGCCTTGCTTGAGCTGAGTGCGAACCACCACCACGAACGGCGGCCCGACATGCAGAGAATCGATCTTGAGAAGTCCATTGAGCAGGCGATCCATGAAATTTCTCCGTTCGCCTCGGAAAGACATATCGAAATTCGGACCGACATGCAGACTCCGCCCGGCCCGGTGCTGTTTGATCCGTCGCAGATCGAGCAGGTGCTGGTTAATTTGCTCGAGAACGCCTGTAAATTTACACCGAAACACGGGCTGGTTGAAGTGCTGGGCTATCCCGTTTCCTGGGATCGGTCTGAAGGCAGGAGCAAAGGTCCGGCCGCGATCACCGCAACCGCATGGGATCGGTCGAACGCTTACCGCGTGGACATTCGGGATTCCGGTCCCGGCATCATCCCGGAGCATTTCGATGAGATTTTCGAAGAGTATACGTCCTATTCCGGCGGTAGAGACCGTTCCGGCGGGGGATTAGGCCTCGCCATCTGCAAGATGATTCTCGATTCGCACAACGGCTGGATCTGGGCCGATTCCAAGAGTCAGGGCGCCACTTTTTCATTCGTCGTTCCCTGTTTGCTGGAAGAGTCCCCCATGCAACAATCCAAAATTTCTTAATGTCCGGTTATCAACCCATATGACTGATCGAAGCACTATACTAATTGCGGAAGACGAACCCGAGGTTCGGAATTATCTACGTTTGGCGCTCCGTTCGGAAGCCTATAACGTGGAGTTCGTGGAAGACGGCGAAGAGGTACTGCACTACCTCAGGACCAAGACCGTGAATCTGTCCCTGCTATTGCTCGATATCCTTATGCCGCGCCGGGACGGAATCGAAACACTGCAGGAAGTGAGGAAGTTTTACCCCAATCTTCCGGTAATAATGATGTCGGGCCTGACATCTCCGCTGACTATCGTGGATGCCATGAAGCGCGGCGCCACCGATTTCCTTCCGAAGCCAATCACCCACGAACACTTGCGCGCAACCATTCAGAAGACGCTCGGATTGGGGACCGCGGACGCTAAACCATCCGCTAGGGCAGGCGGACAGGTATCTTTCGCTTCCGGAGATGTGTGGACCAGGAAGTTAGACACGCTTCTGGAATGCATTTCCGGCTCCGATGTTCCCGTGCTGATGCAGGGTGAGACGGGCGTGGGGAAGGAAATGCTGGCCCGGCAGATTCATGCGCGATCGTCGCGGTCTCATAAGCCGTTTCTAAAGTTGAATTGCGCCGCTCTTCCGGCGGAACTTGTCGAAAGCGAGTTGTTTGGGTACGAGCGGGGCGCCTTCACCGGGGCATTCAAGAATAATCCCGGAAAATTTGAAATGGCCGACGGCGGAACCATCCTGCTGGATGAGATCGGCGATATGGATGTCCGCATCCAGGCCAAACTGTTGCAAGTCCTCCAAGATAAGGAATTCATCCGGCTGGGATCGAAAGAGAGCACCAGGGTGGATGTGCGGGTAATCGCGGCGACGCATTGCGATTTGGAGAAAGCAATTACCGAGGGCCGTTTCCGGGAAGACCTCTACTACCGTTTGAATGTCGTCAATATCGTAATCCCGCCGCTTCGGGAGCGCAGGGACGAGATTATCCCCCTGGCTGGATACTTCCTTACCAAGCACGGGCTCCCGGGCATAGAGCCACCGGAGATTCTGCCGCTTCTGAGAGACGCTTTGCTCAACCACGATTGGCCGGGGAATATTCGTGAACTTGAGAACGTGGTGCGCAAGTTCCTGGTGGTTCGCGGCGCGGCATCCATTGCCGACGATCTCAACAAGAAGACGCGCCGCCGCAAATCGCCTTCGGTGGAATACGGAAACGGATTCGGCATGATTGACCGGCGCGCATCCGCTGCCGGGCCGGGGATGGACGATCAGTCGAGGCGGGTATCACCGCCGCAGAGTCAGATCGAAACCAGACCGTTGCCCGTCGAGCGGGCCGAACCTGCCGTGCTTGCTCCACCGCCGCCCCCCTCCGCCCCGCCGGCACCGGTGGCTCCGCATGCCCCCAGCGCCCTTCGCCGGTTGACGGAAGAACGCAGAAACGCCGAAGCGCAGGTGATCGTTGCGGCGCTCAACCGGTCGTTATGGAACCGGAAACAGGCGGCAACCCTTCTGGAAGTGGATTACAAGGCTCTGCTATACAAAATGAAGAAGCTCGGCATCGGAGACAGGCAGCCGCTGTAACCGCGCAAGTCCGCGATGAATTCCCCGGATCTCCGCCCGTGTGCCGTCCCGGCGAATTCTTTCCAACATGCTACTGGGCGCAAGGTGGGGCAGACACCTTGTCTGCGCGCTCGCCCCTCGGCGAGCGCTCTTGCTCCCGTCGTCAACTCTCACGGGGGACCGGACGCTAGATCCCCGGACAGCAGTCCGGCGCGGATGGTGAAGTACCGCTCGCCCGCAATCATCCTCTTCGCGGCTCGTAACGCCCCACGCGGCCTTGACCATCACGCGCCGCCATCGGTTTTCCTTCCTACAACCTCTCCGTCGAAAAAGATCTGATGAAAATGATCTGACCGAAATGATCTGAAGACACATTTTTGCCTTGTTTCATGAGAATATTACCCGCCTGCCTGAACTAATGTCCTATGGACAGACTCTAAAGTTTATGTTACAGTCTGACGAAAGTCCTAGTACGAGGGTGGAGGTACATGAAACGCTCCTGGCGGATCAAACCGATTGCGCGAAAGGTTGGTTGCTGATGACGGCGTTCTACCAGCAAGTCTACAGGATGGTTGTTTCCGGAACGGCATCGAGCGCCGTTTTCGCGGATCTCCAGTCGCTGAATGCGGGAAAAGGAGAAGTTCAGGGAGGGTTGTTGTCCCTCTATCGTCACATAGTGAAATCTGCGGAGCCAAAGGCGGATCGGGCGGTTGAGAAAGTTGTTTCAGCCCAAACCTCCAGGCCAATTTCGGCGCCGGCTCGGGACGCTGTTCCCGGCCCGGTTCGGCTTCTCGATTCCGGTTTCCGGTTAGGCGATGTCGTCCGGTCGCACCAGAACTACTGGAAGCGGACGCGCCGCGAGATTTCCGGGGCGATTGTCAGGTTCGAACCGGTTCCCGCCGGGCAAATCGCCTTTGTAGGAAGCGACCACTGGGCGTACTTGAACTCTGGAGAAGGTCCGGTCAGCCTGGCGATCATTGAGCAAGTTCCCGATCCGTGCGGCGAAGCGGAAAGCGGAGATTACTCTTCCAGCGCGCCCACTGTTGCACTGGATCATGAACAGGCCGTTTCCGTTCGATAAAAACAGTACTACAGCAGTTCAATCCAGAACATAATTCAGAAAGTATCTAGTACCTTAATAGTACTTACCTAGGTTTTTCGATCCGGCGCGGCAGCGGTCAACGTTGGAACGAATGAGTCGGTCCGTTCTTATTTTTTCCTGTCTTCGAGCCGGTAAGAGTTGTAATATCCTTCCTTTGCAACATCCTCGGCATATTCCTAGGTACGTATGAAGACCTTAGTTCCCCGCTAATGGGCTCAGATTGCTACACTAGTCTGCTAAGGCTTTTAGTACTGAACTCAGGTTTCGCATGTTAGTGTTCTAGGACCTAGCACCCTAACAGTACCATCAGCGCCTCCAGTATTATAGATCTAGCCAAACAAGAAAATTAATTTGAGAGTACGGGAGTGGTATCGGTACTCTAGTTGTGGTACTATCGCCTTTCAGGTACTGGGTGGCGGATATGCCAAAACGAAATTGGGGCACTGGCGGCCGTTACACCCGTCAGCATTGGCTGAATGCCGCAGTGCCCGAAATAGACCGACTGTCCGGCCCGGAAACGTGGCAGAAGCCGCGGTTCCGCTAAAGCGTTATCAGGAAGGGGAGTTACATGAATAAGCTATCATTTCTTTATCATACATTCTTTAGTTTGGCACTCATTCCAATGGCCCCAGGGCTGCTGGTGTCTCTTAACGCACAACCTGCCGCATTCTACACGGACCTCGAAAGCGGGCCGAATTCGGGCGGCGAAAATAACGCGGGCGCGTACGTAACTATATATGGCAAAGGTTTCGGCGCTTCCCGAGGAAGTTCACAAGTTACTGTTGGCGGCGGCCTCGTTGCCGCCTACCCGGTTTGGAGTGACGGCAAGGTGTCTATCCAGTTAGGCTCCTCGGCCGCCACTGGCAACATTGTTGTAACAACAGGGACGGGAACGTCAAACCCGCTTCCGTTCACTGTTCGTGCCGGCAACATCTACTTCGTCTCCACGACGGGGAACGACGCAAATGCCGGTACTTTTGCGGCGCCTTGGAAAACCATGCCGTTCGCGGTCAGGGCCATCACGAACGGGGACATCATTTATGGCATGAACGGCGTAAGCCAACCCACTGACGACGGGGAAGGGTGGAATGCCGCCATGACCTTCCGGAATGAATGGTGTAGCGGGTCCGGTTATCCCAGGGCTTTAGTTGGTTATCCAGGCGCCACGGTGACTATTGGCACAACATCGGGTAACCTGCAAAGCATTCGTACCACGGATTCCTCTGCTTCGGGAGGCGCATGCGCGGGTAATTGGGTATTTGCCGGGTTGATTCTTCTTTCCGGCTCCGACGGGACCACCCTTGCAGGGGGAACCGGTTGGCGAATGGTGGCCAATGAAATGACGTGCCCTAACGGGGACGGTGCCGGTGCGTGCTTTGAGAGCAGCCAGGCAAGCAATATCAAATTCTACGGCAACAACATCCACGACACAGGCAAATCGGGCGCGTCGGCATTATATCAGGGAGTTTACTTTTCAACAGACAGCAATCATTTGGATATTGGGTGGAATACGATTGCCAACGTCCGTGGATGCAGAGGTTTACAGCTACACTCCTCGCCTCTGGGCAGCGGCACTGCAAGCGATCCAACCGGCCACAATCAATTTGACATCAGCATTCACGA
>JANXXV010000383.1 GCA_025350445.1 Bryobacteraceae bacterium
GGGAATAGGACATTTCTACTTTGCCCTGACATGAGCGATTGAACGCTTGACAATGGTTGTGGGTTCTGATAAATTTTGGCAACATGCCGTTCTCAAGGAGGAGTGTCGTGAAACTCTGCGCTCATTTAGTACGAATTGTTCTTGCCATCGTTCTGGCGCACGCCGCCTTTGCTCAAACCGACCGTGGAACGATTCGCGGTACGGTAGAAGACCCGAGCGGCGCCACTGTGCCCGCGGCCACGGTCACCGCGACCAACACCGAAACTGGGCTACGCAGTTCCACGCAGTCGACTGAATCCGGCAATTACAATCTGGCTAGCCTGCCCGCCGGTACCTACGACGTTGTAGCGGAGAAAGCCGGCTTTAAGAAGCTGGTCCGCACGAATGTGCGGGTGGAGGTAGCCGGTACCGTCGGCCTCGATTTGCAGATGCCGGTAGGCGAGGTTACAGATACTGTGACCGTCAGTGAAATGGCGCCGCAGTTGAAAACGGAATCGAGCAATGTCAGCACCGGCGTGAATCCGAAGAGCTTCATCGATCTGCCCTTGAATGCGTCAGGGGGACGAGCCCCGGAGTCGTTCATCTTCCTTGCTCCAGGTACCAGTGGGAACACGTTTGATGCCCATATAAACGGCAGCCAGACGCTTTCCAAGGAAATCCAGATCGACGGTCTGAGTGCGACCACGGCCGAAGTGGGCGGCGACCCGCGCGTCCTGACGCTGCCTCCCGAAGCGATCCAGGAGTTCGCGCTTGTGACGTCGAACTTCTCAGCAGAGTTCGGAAACACCGGTGGCGGCGTAGAGCAGTTCACGATTCGATCCGGCACGAACAAGTTTCACGGCGTTGGCTACGAGTTCCTGCGCAACGACAAACTGGATGCCCGCGGCTTCTTCAACAGCACACGCTCCATCAATCGCCAGAACGAGTATGGCGGCAGCTTCGGGGGGCCGATTCGCATTCCGAAGCTCTATAACGGGACGAACAAGAGCTTCTTCTTTTTCAACATGAACTATTTCAAGTACCGGTCCGGTCCGGTCAACCAGGTTGCGTCGGTGCCCACGGCGGCATTTCGCAATGGCGATCTATCTCAGCTCAGGGATCCCAGTGGCTTGGTTCAACTTTATGACCCGGCGAGCACAACTGCGGACGGCAGCGGCGGCTCCACACGCACTGCGTTCCCCGGCAACATAATCCCTCCCAGCCGGATCAGCCCAATCTCACAGAAAATACTCTCCTACGTTCCGGGTCCGGCGCTCGGCGGCATTTTGAACAACTACCCCGCCACCGGCAACAATCGCAACGATAACCGGAACTACACCATGAAGATCGATCACCTCTTCAACAGCGCACACCGTATCAGCGGTAGTTGGAACAACGGGCATAACACCGATTCCGGACCGTTTGCCGCACTCCCGCGCCCTGTGGCCAACAATCGCTATGGCGTACTCGGACCCGGACAGGACACGGTGCGCCTCTCAGAGGATTGGGTTATCAGTCCGACGTTGCTAAATCACCTCTCCGCGGGTTTAACCCGGCAGCACCAGCTTCTTGCCGCTCCAGAGCAAGGCCAGGGGTGGGCAGACAAGCTAGGTCTCAAGGGAGTCAATAACGGACCGTTTCCGGTGGTTTTCACGGACCCGTTCACTCCTTGGGGGCAGAATCAGGATTACCTGCAGACGATTTCCGCCACCTACCTTTACGCCGACAGTCTCTCGTGGGTAAAGGGCAAACACAATCTGAAGTTTGGCGTAGATTTCCGGAAACTCCAGAACAACCTCTTGCAGGGCGCGCAGAGCGGATCGTTTACTTTCAGCCGCAATGAAACGGCTTTCCCTTCCGGCGCTCTTCGCGGTGTAACCGGAAACTCGTTTGCCAGCTTCCTGCTTGGCGAGGTCGACAGCGGAAGTTTGTCGATCAATGAAGTTACCCGCGGCATGCGCCTCACCTATTTTGCAGGCTATGCACAGGATGACTTCAAGTTGAGCCCGAATATTACGCTGAACCTGGGTCTTCGTTGGGATCTGTACACTCCAATGAAAGAAGTGAACAACGCATACTCGATCATGGACGCATCGGTACCCAATCCCGCGGCAAACGGGCGACTAGGAGCCTTAGTGTTTGCCGGCACCGGCCCTGGCCGTTCCGGAAAGGAACGTCTTACGGATGGGACCGCATACCTAAATTTCGGGCCTCGCCTCGGATTGGCATGGTCAGTCACGAAACGGGTAGTTTTCCGGACGGCTTACGGGATCAGCTATTATCCCACCGGTGCGCTAGGCGGTGGAAATGCAAAACCGCCAGCAACCGGCTTCACCGCCAACCCGGCGTTTTTCTCTCAGGACCAGGGTCTGACCTCGGGGTTCAACTGGAATAACGGCTTCCCGCAAAACTATACGCGTCCTCCTTTAATTGACGCGGGATTTGGTGTAATTCCGGGTACTGCTCCTGGCGCAACTACTTGGCTTTCGAGCGCCAAACTACCCAGCTATACGCAAAGCTTCAATGCCGGGACGCAGTGGCAACTCCGGTCGAACTGGTTGCTGGATGTCGGCTGGGTCGGTCAGAAATCGACCAGGCTTTCCACCGGCGTATACAACGTCAACCAGGTCAATCCGATTTACTTGAAATATGGAGACCTTCTAACCAAACCAATCGGTGATCCGGCCGTGATCGCCGCCGGCTTCGCCCGCCCTTACAGCAGCTTCCAGGGTAGTTTGGCGCAATCTCTGCGGCCGTTTCCGCAGTATGGCGGTATAGGGACAAACAACTCGGCGAATGTTGGAAACTCGATTTACCACTCACTCCAGGCCAAGATCGAAAAGCAGTTCTCCAACGGGTTGTTCTTGCTCTCGTCCTACACTTGGGGCAAGTCGCTGACGGATGCGTCATCCGCTCTCTCCGGCTTCTTCTCCACCAGCGCGCGCGACCAGTACAATCGCCGCGTGGAAAAGGCCGTTGCGCAGTACGACATCCCGCAGCGCGCTGTGATCGCCTTCAATTATGAATTGCCCATCGGACCCGGCAAGCCCGTCGCGAATATTAAGGGTCCGGTAGGAAAGGTGATCGGCGGGTGGCAAATTAACGGCATCATGGCCTATCAGTCCGGCGAGCCCATCGGCATCGGAATCAACAACACGCTGCCGTTGTTCAACAGCCGTAACATGCCGGACGCCGTACCCGGCGTGAATCCGGTGTTGTCCCACAGCGGCGGCTTTGATCCGGCAAGGGATCTTTACCTGGATATCAACGCCTTCAAGGCTCCGGCTCCCTTTACCTACGGCAATGCCCCCTCCATTCTGTCGCGCGCCAGGGTATTCAACAACTACAACGAAGACTTCGGGCTATTGAAGCGCACCAGTATTAGAGAAAACATAAACGTGGAGTTTCGGTTCGAAATGTTTAACGCGTTCAACCGCGTCCGCTTCGGCGGTCCGGCCACCAACGTCAGCGACCGGTTCAACTACGGCAAGATAACAAACCAAGCGAATAACCCAAGGACTGGACAGTTTGCCTTGAAATTTAACTTTTGAACATTGGGGCAGGTCTTCGGGCCTGCCCCTGTTCCTCAACGTCCGGCATTGCCTTCAGCGCCATGCGGTCCCCGGCAGCAATGCCGCTACAGAGTCCGCTTCAACCGCTCCCCTCGTGCCGGGAGATATAATTATCGCGGGGCGACCTTTGCTCGCTTAAAGCGTCCATGAAGATTCCATACTCCTTGCCGTCTGCCCAAACCTCTTCTGTGCCTCGTGCAGGCTTTCGTTTGTGCCTTATTCTCTGCCTGGCGGCACTCTCTTCAAATGTGTCGGCCCAGGGCCAGGATCGAGCCGATTTCTTCGAATCGAAGGTCCGTCCCATCCTGCTCGGCCGCTGCGGATCTTGCCATGGTGATAAGACCCGCATGGGCGGCAAGCAGTTGACATCGAAGGATGGAATGCATCGGGCTGGCGTCGTGATGGCGGGGAACCCGGATGGCAGTGCCCTAATCCAAGCGGTTCGCTATGCCGGGAAAACGAAGATGCCCCCGGCGGGAAAGCTGGCCGAAGCTGAAATAAGCGCTCTGGAACGGTGGGTGGCTTCCGGAGCGGTGTGGCCGGACGCGGATGCGAAGGCGACGCAGGTGCCCGCCGCGGGACACTGGGCATTCCAGCCGGTGAAGGATCCCGCAGTCCCGGCGGTTAAGGATAACAGTTGGCCGCGTTCTACCATCGACCGCTTCATACTCGCCAAGCTCGAAGAAAAAGGCATCAGACCCGTGAGGGATGCGGACAAATACGCGCTGCTGCGCCGGGTGACCCTTGACTTGACCGGGTTGCTGCCAACCCGACCCGAAGTGCAAGAGTTCTTCAACGACTCATCGCCCGGTGCGTTTGCGAAAGTGGTGGACCGGTTGCTCGCCTCACCTGCGTTCGGAGACAGATGGGGGCGCCACTGGCTGGACATTACCTATTACGCCGACACGACGGGTTACGGTAGACGTATTCCACTACCGGAGGCCTGGCGGTACCGCGACTATGTGATCGAGTCGTTCAACCAGGACAAGCCTTACGATCAGTTCGTGTCGGAGCAGATTGCCGGGCCGAAAGGCGGACGCGAAGAAGAGAAGGGCCAGTCGGCGATAGCCGCAACCGGCTTTCTGGTTCTGGGGCCATGGTCCTGGGGCTCCTATGATCGCGCGCAGACGCTTCTCGACGCGGCGGACCTGCAGGTCGATCTGGTAGGGCGCTCCATGCTGGGTCTCACGCTGGGTTGTGCACGCTGTCACGACCACAAGTTCGATCCGATTCCTAACAAGGAATACTACGGGCTCATTGGAATCTTCTTAAGCACCAAGACTCTCTCGCTAAATCATTTCGGAGATGGTGGAGTCAATATGGTCCGGCTACCGGAAACCACCGAGGCGGCAAAGCGGTACGCCGAAGAGATGGAGAAATACGACCGCCGGGTAGCCGAAGCGGAGGCGTCGGAGAAGATACTTGCGAAAGACCGGGAAGAGGTGCAGCAGCGGATCACGGCGCTGAAAGCCAATCCAACCAGCGCGGAAAACGATGCGGCGCTCAAAGCCGCCCAGGACCAACTGGCCGCGTTAAAGCAAAAGAGCGAATATGCCGGTGACAAACAGATCCTGGAGTTTAAGCGCTACCTCAAGCCGAGGTTGCCTCAGGTGTACGCGGCCGAGGATCTGGACCAACCGCAGGATACGCGGATCGCCTCGCGCGGCGATGCCCACCAACTCGGGGAATTTGCGCCGCGGGGGTTCCTCAGCGCCGTCAATTACGGGAAGCCCGCGGAGATCGAACCGAATTCGAGCGGGCGCCGCGAACTGGCCGACTGGATCGCCAATGAGAAGAACCCGCTGACCGCTCGCGTCTATGTAAATCGCTTGTGGCACTATCTGTTCGGTGATGGAATTGTGGCCAGTACGGAGAACTTCGGCGCGCGTGGCGATGCGCCGGCTAATCCGGAGTTGTTGGATTATCTGGCGGCGCGATTAGTGGCGAATAAGTGGTCAACCAAGAAGACCATCCGGGAAATCGTTCTTAGCCGCGTATACCAGCTTGCCAGCGCTCCGGACCCGGGAGCGGGCGAATTGGACGCCGACAACAAGCTTCTCTGGCGTGCGAACCGCAGGCGGATGGAAGTCGAAACAATTCGCGACACGATGCTGCAGGTGGCGGGAAACCTGGATGCCTCGCGCGGCGGCCCTTCGCTGCCCCTGACAGCGCAAAATATTCACACGATCGCGCCCTTCTTCCTCGAGGACGATACGGTCATCGAGGACCACATCAAAAATCGGCGCACCGTTTACCAACCGGTGATGAGAAACAGCCAGATGGCACCGGTTGATATTCTGAACCTGTTCGATTTCAAGGATCCGGACCAGGTTATCGGCACACGCATTCCAACCGTTGTTCCCACGCAGACTCTCTACCTCCTGAATTCGCCTTTCGTGAAAGAACAAGCGGGTCTGCTGGCGGCTCGCCTGCTCAACGACAAGAGCCTGGATGATGCGGGGCGTGTTTCGCAGCTTATGTTAGCTGCCCTCAATCGTCCTGCCACGGAGCGCGACATAGAGCAAGCGCGCCGATTCATCGCCGACGCCCGACGCGGGACGACGGTCGACTCCGCGTGGGCACGCTACTGCCACGCGATCCTCGTTTCCAGCGAATTTCTTTATAGGAGATAGAAAACCATGCCCTCAAACTCTGATCCTGTGCCCGGCGGGCGGCGCCGATTCCTCAACACTCTGGGCGGTGGTTTCGGGTCCATGGCTTTCGCCGCAATGGCCGCCCGGGATCGCGCGCAAGCCTCGCAACCGGAAAATCCCCTCGCGCCAAAACAGCCTCATTTCCCGGCCAAGGCCAAGCGGGTAATCCTGCTCTGGATGCAGGGCGGGCCTTCGCAGATGGACCTTTTCGATTACAAGCCGCGGTTGAAGGCCGAAGCCGGCCAGCCGATTCCGTTTGCCGTAAACGCCAGCACTATCCGCTTCGCCAAAAACGCAAAACTCATGCCCGCCATCTCTGAGATGAAGCAAAGGGGCAACTGCGGCATGTGGATGTCGGACCTGCTGCCCAAATTGGGAGAAAAGGCTGACGAGTTGTGTTGGCTGCGGGCAATGACCACCGACAGCGCGATCCATGCCGGCGCCATCCGCATCTTCCAGACCGGTTCCCTGCAGTTTGTTCGGCCGTCAATGGGCTCGTGGATCATGTATGGGCTCGGCACCGAAAATCAGAACATGCCTGGATTTGTAGTCATCAGTCCAGTGCTCTATGGGGACGACGGCAGCCCGCTGCATTATTCCAACGTCTTTTTGCCTTCCATCTATCAGGGGACTCGCATAGGCGATTCGCGGACGCCGGTGAAACAGTCCAAAATCGGTTACCTCGGCGATCCCAGCCTCTCGCCCGAACAGCAGCGGCTGGATCTGGATCTGATCCAGGCGCGCAACCGCATGGACAAAGAGATGACCGGCGACGATCGAAACATCGAAGGGCTGATTCAGTCCTACGAACTATCCTTCCGCATGCAGTTGACCGCACCTGATGTTTTCGACTTCTCCAAGGAGTCCAAGGCTACTCTGGATCTGTACGGCGTGGGAGAAGACGATACTGACAATTTCGGCAGAAAATGTTTGATGGCGCGGCGGCTGGCGGAAGCCGGAGTGCGATATATCCAGGTAACCGATGGCGGATGGGACCACCACGATAAGATCAACACGGTTCTGCGCAAGAGCGCACGCGGGATCGATAAACCCGTAGCGGGCCTGCTGACGGACCTGAAGGCGCGTGGGCTGTTGGACGACACCCTGGTTATTTGGACCGGGGAGTTCGGGCGAACGCCGTTCGATCAAACCCTATCCCCGGCGAGTGCGAACAATGGCGGCAGAGATCACAACCCCTATTGCTGGACAATGTTCATGGCCGGCGCCGGAGTAAAGCAGGGGACGATCTTCGGCGAAACCGACGAGTATGCCTGGAAGGGCGTCTCCGATCAGGTTCACGTTCACGACCTTCACGCGACGATTCTGCATCTGTTGGGGCTGAATCACGAGAGACTCACCTATCGCTACAGCGGGCGGGATTTCCGCTTGACGGACGTGTACGGCAACGTCGTGAAGCAGATTCTCGCTTGACGGTCAATAGCGGGTGGCCCGCACCACGATGTCGTGCTCGAAGGGTGGCAGTTGGAACTCCAGTTCCCGGCCGCCCTCCGCATTCCATCCCGGTGAATATTGACCGGAGACTGGAGAATACAGGCGCACGGCGAACTTTCCCGCTGGAAGCCTGAAGCTTAGCTTTCCGCTGATCGGCCTCCCCAAAGATTCGTCTGTCACCTCCCGCGCGTCCGCCAGGTACAAGGCATAGTCGCGATCCGCAACCACCAGCGCGGATGCCGTCAGATGTTCCGGCTTCGATTGAATCCAACCGAGATCTGGCTTCGCATGGACGTAATCGAATCCGGCAATGAACTCGGAAAGATATCCCATCCAGCTGCGAATGCCCCGTCGCGATGCGGGCGTACCCGCTTCACTTCCCACGGTGATCGAAAAATCGATGTAGTCATAGTGGGCGGCGTTGAGCAGCGATGTCCACGCACGCTTTCTGTGGATGGTCCAGCCCGCGGGGTCGCGGTACATGCTTGCTGAATTGTCTTCATCCATCACCGTTGGCTTCGACTCGCTGTACGCTTTGGCTGCGAACTGCTGCATCTCGGATAACATCAATTCCTTGGACATGAAATTTCCGAGTTGGTAAAGTCGGCCCCGAAGCTCCGTATCCGGCAGCGGATGCACGTTCACAATGTCGAACAGCGGGCCGCTATAGGTCTGATCCAGTGGAAAGCGAAACTTCGGCTTATAGGCGAACGCCTGCTGTCCGGCAACCAGATGCAAACTCTTCAGCTTCCCCATCTCATCCCGGATTACCCGGCCCATCTCCGCCTGCCAGGCGTCCACATCCGCGGATGACGAATGTTCGGGGATCGCGCCGCCAGGCTCGTTGCAAATCTCGTAGTAGATGTTGTCGTACGCGCTGGTCTCGCGAACGATCTTGCGGGCAAATTCGGCCTGCCGTCGAACCAGTTCGGAATCCCGTAAAGAAGTGTATTCCTGCCAGTCCAGCTTCCTCATGCGCTGCTTATTGTTCTCCGCCCGAAACGGATTCAGCGCCCAGATGTTGTCGGCGTACGCGTTGCTGAAGATAGTCAGCTCCACAATGATGCCCCGCTTCGATGCGGCATCGAGAAAGCGTTTCAGCCGGTCGAAGTATTCCGGATTCCATTGATCGAGATCGTATATCGGTTCCCCATCGAGAGCCTTTCCGGGGCCGGTACGGGGAAACGGTGCGATGTAGTCGGGCGACTCCGGCTTGCACGGGGAAGATGGATTACGCGCACCCTGCAGTTCGCGGAAAAGCAGAAACGTCCGCGTCAGCGTCATTTTGTGCGCGGCTGCGTCGTCCAGATACTTCTCGAAGTTGAATGGGCGATTCATGACCGACCCGTAGTGTTCGGTCGCCGTCAGAAGCACTTTCGGCTCGCCCCGAAAGAGAAAATATCTCGGGTTCTCCGGATGCAGTTTCAGCGGCTCCGCTTGAATCACCGCTGCCGCGCTGACCAGAAAAAGGCAAGCCGCGATTGCTCTGGTTAGATATTCAGCGGCCTCAATTACGCCCGCGCAGCATCTGGACATAGCACTTATGATATGGAGGCCCTAATCTAAGTGTCAAGCCGGATTCACGCCGCCGGATTCACGGCGCGTCATCCAGAGGTCCGGTGTTGGCCGGCTCTGGGACCTCCCGAGCCGTTCGGCACGGTAAACCACACCGCGGTTAGCGGAGAAGGAAAGGAAGTGCGGACGTGTTTTCCCTTGACATACTCCAGAAAAAGCACGATGATCTGATGGCATGATGTCTTGACCACTGGCAAGCCCTGACGAAACGGCGACCCACACGCTAACAGGGCTTGATCTACCTGATGGTCGGATGTCTTAAGGAGGTCCCTCATGTCGCAGCGAACAATCCTAGCCCTCGTCACCTGTAGTTTGTCGATGAGCTTTTTTGGTAGATTGGCAATTTGTCAGGAGACTACCTCCGCAGGCATCGTCGGACAAGTGATCGACACCTCCAAAGCTGGCGTCCCCGACGCACTGGTAACCGTGCTAAACGTTGGCACCAATGCGAGGCGTACTGGGCAGACCAATGCCGAGGGTGCTTTTTCCGTTCCTAACCTGGCTCCCGCCCGCTATGAGGTTCGTATTGAAAAACCCGGGTTTCAGGCGGCGATCATCGAGGCTTTTGAACTCCGCATCGGCGAGATTGCCCGGCGTACAATCGAGCTTCGCGTCGGCGCCGTGAGCGAATCCGTAGTTATCGATGCCCAGGCGCCGCTCCTCGAAACCGAAAACGGTACCATCAACCAGGTTATTGATGCGAAGCAAATCACCGAACTGCCGCTCAACGGACGTAATCTGGTGCAACTGGCAGCGCTATCGGCGGGCATCTCTCCCCGGCAGACATTACAGCGCTCGGTCAGCCAATACGGGGACCGGAACGAGTTCGTGCAGGTCGACGGCGGACGCGATGCTTCCACAAACTATGTCATAGATGGGGTCTACGCCCGCTCCTTGCGCTTCAATAATCTCGCCTTTCAGCCCTCGGTGGACACCATTCAGGAATTCAATGTTCTGCGGAATTCTTTTTCGGCCGAATACGGTCAGGGTCAGTCGGTTATTACGGCGATCACAAAGTCCGGAACCAACGGCCTGCACGGTTCGGCGTTCGAATTCCTGAGAAACGATGTGCTCGACGCCCGTAACTTTTTTGCCGCTCAGAAACCGCCCTTTCGCAGAAACCAGTTTGGCGGCACGGCAGGGGCGCCCTTGATCAAGAACAAATTGTTCGCTTTTGGAGGCTACGAGGGCCTGGAGACGCGGAAGGGTCTTACTCTCCTCGGTAGCGTACCGGAACAAAGGCTTCTCGGCGGGGACTTTTCCAGCATTTCGCCGCCAATCGTCGATCCGTTGTCCGGAGCGCCGTTTCCAGACAATCGAATTCCTGCCGGGCGCATCTCCCGCTTCGCCAACGTGCTTACGCCAACCATTCCCGGCCCGAATGTGGTGGGGAAGAACAACTACATTACGAATCGTAAGTTTGTCGATCAGTTCAGCACAGTCACCTTCCGGCTCGATCAGGTGCTGTCCTCCAAGCACACCATGTTCGAGCGCTATATCTGGTACGACGCATCCCAAATCGGACCGAGCACGTTCTCGGCGACTACTTACCCTCAGTCGGCGCAGAACTTCTCGCTTGGCGACACGTATGTTCTCTCCACTACGTTGGTAAACGATCTTCGAGTGGGTTACAACCGGGCGAACAATCTCTGGCAGCAAGTCACTCTGAATGGCGAAAATTGGGTTAAAAATCTCGGATTACAGAATTTGGCCGGCGGCGCCGATCCACTCGATTTTGGACGTCCCCCTTTCTCCATCGCCGGATTCAGCGGCCAGGGCGAAGGCGCCTACACGCAAGGCGCCATCGAGAATGTTTACAGTCTGTCCGATACTGTCAGCAAAGTATGGGGCAAACATACGGTTAGAGTCGGAATTCAATTACAGAATCGGCGCTTTGCTCACATCACCGAGGTTCTTCCTCGAGGCCAGTTCAGCTTCGACGGAAGATTTACCGGAAACTCCGTCGCGGACTTCTTGTTGGGGTACTGCTCTTCCTGTGCCGGCGCCCTGGGTAGCTCACGATCGAACTACCGCTCGAATACCGTTGCGCCCTTTATCAACGACCAATGGCAAGTTACCCGCAAGCTGACCCTGAACGTGGGTCTTCGCTACGATTACCTCGGCTGGTGGCGGGAGCTAAATAACCAGGAGGGCGCATTTGACCCGGCGTCCGGAAAGATCGGATTCCATAAGGTTCCAGCGAACATGCCCGCCGCGCTGCAGCCGTTTATCATCAATAAGGAAAATTTTTATCCGGCAGGCATCATCGCGCCGGACAAGAATAACTGGGCGCCCAGAATCGGCCTGGCATACCGCCTCACTAACCAAACCGTGGTTCGTTCCGGTTTTGGCATGTACTATGACAATCCAAATCTGAATGAGCTCCAGTTCAACCGCCTGCTGCCGCCGTTTTACTTCAACCGCACCATCCTGCCTGACAAGTCCAATCCCGTATTGGTGGATAATCTCTTCCCGGGTCTGAACCAGATCTCGCAAATCCCGGCTCCTTTTTCCGTCATGGCGAATAACCGCATGCCCTACGTGCTCCAATGGAACTTCAGCGTTCAGCAGACCCTTGCCCGCGATCTTCTGATGGAAATCGCCTACACCGGCAGCGGTGGAAAAAAGTTGCCGCGCCGCGTAAACCAGAATGAAGCCGATTTTGGGACCACCCCTTTGATTGGACGATTGCCGTATCCACAATTCGATCCAGGCATCTTTACTGCCGTGAATGATGGCCTTTCCAAATACAACGCGGTCTCGTTACGGGTAGAGAAACGGTATTCCAAGGGCCTGTATTTCCTCGGGAACTACCAGTTTTCGAGAAATATCGACACCAACTCGGGTGAAACCGACAACTCGATTGCATACAGAACGAACACCAGCCTGAACCGTGCCCGGTCGGCCTTCGATCAGCGGCACAGGGCCGTGTTCAGCGCTGGCTACGAACTTCCGTTTGGCGCAGGAAAACACTGGTTTAGCGGCGGCGGTTTTACTTCGCTCGCCTTTGGCGGATGGCAGGTTCAGGGCATTGCCTCGGCACTGACCGGCATGCCGTTCACCCCGACCGGTCCATTTGTTTGTAGCTGCGGTTCCTATATTCCGCAATGGGTCATTGCTGTGAAGCCGGGATTCGGAAAGCTCTCCAACCCCACGCCGAATCTATGGTACGATCCCTCGGCTTTTACACTGCCGGCGATTGGTTTTCAGGGCACCGCCGGCCGCAACGTAATCGAAGGACCCGGGCGAACCAGCCTCGACGTCTCAATGTTCAAGGTCTTCTCGATTTCCGAGCGTGTAAAATTGCAATTCCGCGCCGAGTTTTTCAACGTCGCGAATCACCCCAGCTTTGGATTTCCGGACGCCAACATTAAGAATGTCACCGCCGGAGTTATCTCATCGGCATACGACGGAAGAAGCATCCAGTTCGGGCTGCGCCTGGTTTGGTAGAGTACCGGGTAAGGAGACCCTCGGCTGATGAGACATCATAGTGTGCCGTCCCGGCT